>DASPXV010000080.1:0-10870 GCA_035637115.1 Vicinamibacterales bacterium | reverse complement strand
CAGCGCATCAACTATGCGCGCGTGGACGCGAAGCGGCAGGATCGCAAAATCAAGGATGGCGAAGTCGTTCCCGCGTGCGGCGCCGCGTGTCCGGCCGATGCGATCGTCTTCGGCGATCTGAACGATCCCGAGAGCCGCGTGAATAAGATGAAGAAGCTCGAGCGCAACTACGGGCTGCTCGAAGATCTGAATACACGGCCGCGGACGACGTACCTCGCCGCCCTTCGGAACGCGAATCCGGAGCTGGAGCCGGCACCCGCCGCCCGGACCACCCATGATTAATCCGAAACCCGCAGCCTACGTGCCCGGGCCGCTGATCGAGCCGGGCCACACGTTCGGCTCCATCACCGACAAGATCGGCGGCGTCGTTCTCACCGGCCGGACGCCTCTGAGCTGGTTTATCGTCGTCTCCGTCGGCTTCATGTTGATGGGCGGGCTCGGGCTCGCCGTCACGTGGCTGTTGATCAAGGGCACTGGGATCTGGGGCGTCAACATCCCGATCGGCTGGGGCTTCGCGATCATCAACTTCGTCTGGTGGATCGGAATCGGTCACGCCGGAACGCTGATCTCCGCGATCTTGCTGCTGCTCAAGCAGGGGTGGCGCACGTCGATCAATCGCTTCGCGGAAGGCATGACGATCTTCGCGGTCATGTGCGCGGGCCTGTTTCCGCTGATTCACACGGGACGTCCGTGGCTCGCGGCCTACTGGCTGTTCCCGTACCCGAACAGCATGTCGATCTGGCCGCAGTTCAGAAGCCCGCTGATCTGGGACGTGTTCGCGGTCTCCACCTACTTCACGGTCTCGCTGCTGTTCTGGTACGTCGGACTGATTCCGGACCTCGCGACGCTTCGTGACAAGGCGAAGCTGAAGCCGATCAAAATTGCCTACGGCATGCTCGCGCTCGGCTGGCGCGGTTCCGGGCGTCACTGGCAGCGTTACGAGCACATCTATCTGCTGCTCGCCGGCCTTTCGACTCCGCTGGTCCTCTCGGTCCACACGGTCGTGAGCTTCGACTTCGCGATCGGCATCATCCCGGGCTGGCACGCGACGATCTTCCCGCCGTATTTCGTCGCCGGCGCGATCTACGCAGGCTTCGCGATGGTGCTGACGCTCGCGATTCCGCTGCGCAAGATCTATGGTCTCGAAGACTTCATCACGCTGCGCCATCTCGAAAACATGGCGAAGGTCACGCTCGTGACGGGACTCATCGTCGCCTACGGTTACATATCCGAGGCCTTCTTCGGCTGGTACAGCGCGAACAAGTACGAAGGCTTCATGATCTGGAACCGGATGACAGGTCCGTACTGGTACATGTACTGGACGCTCGTCATGTGCAACATCGTCACGCCGCAGTTGCTCTGGATCCGCGCCGTGCGCACCAGCACGGTCGGTCTCTTCATGGTGGCGATGGTCGTCAACGTCGGGATGTGGCTCGAGCGCTTCGTCATCGTCGTCACCAGCCTGCACCGTGACTTCCTGCCGTCGTCGTGGGGGATGTACTACCCGACGATCTGGGACTGGATGACGTTCCTCGGAACGATCGGCATGTTCCTGACGCTGTTCTTCCTCTTCGTGCGGTTCCTGCCGATGATCTCGATCTTCGAGATGCGGACGATGGCGCCAGACGCGAAGCTGTCCGAGTCGGAGGGGCACTGATGGACGCTGTCCAGACGCTGCCCCCGGCGACCTACGGCCTCCTCGCGGAGTTCGACAGCCCGACCGCGCTCGTCGCGGCCGCAAGGCGGACCCATGAGGCGGGCTACCGCCGGATCGACACATTTTCGCCGTATCCGATCGAAGAGGCGTGGGAAGCGATCGGCCATCACGATCGCCGCCTGTCGCTGATCGTGCTCGCCGGCGGGCTCACGGGACTGCTGACGGGCCTCGGCCTGCAGGAGTGGGTCCACCAGATCGCGTACCCGATCAACATCGCGGGCAAGCCGCTCAACAGCTGGCCGCAGTTCATTCCGGTCATCTTCGAGCTCACGATCCTGTTCGCGGCGCTGGCGGCGGTGCTCGGCATGATCGTGCTGAACGGACTGCCGCAGCCGTACCACCCGGTGTTCAACGTGCCGCGTTTCGAGCACGCGAGCCGGGACAAGTTCTTCCTGCTCGTCGAGTCGACGGATCCGCAGTTCGATCGCGCGAAGACGCTGGATTTCCTCAAGGGGCTGGACGCCAGCGAGGTGAATGAAGTTGAACCGTAACTTCCTTCTTCTTTCTTCCGTCGTCCTTCTTGGGATTGCCGGCTGCCGGCAGGACATGCACAACGGCCCAACGGCGCAGCCGCTGCGCGAGAGCATGTTCTTCAAGAACGGGTCGACGGCGCGCCCGCTCGTCGAGGGCACGGTCGCACGCGGCACGCTCCAGGACGATGCGGCGTTCTTCACGGGAAAGAACGGTACCGTGGATGCGGACGCGCTTCCATTCCCGCTGACGCGCGAAGTCCTCGATCGCGGCGAACAGCGGTTCAACATCTACTGCACGCCGTGCCACGGTCTCGCGGGCAAGGGGGACGGCATGATCGTGCGCCGCGGCTACCGGCAGCCGCCCTCGTTCCACGTGGACCGGCTGCAGCAGGCGCCGATCGGACATTTCTACGACGTCATGACGAACGGGTTCGGCGCGATGCCGGACTATCGCACGCAGGTCGCGCCGCGGGATCGCTGGGCGATCGCGGCGTACGTTCGCGCGCTGCAATTGAGCCAACACGCCTCCGCCGCGGAACTCCCGGCCGAGGAGCGGCAGAAGCTTTCGCAGCCGGCCGCCGCGCCAGGCGCGGAGGGCGAGCACAAACGCTAGATGATTATGTCGAACAGCAGCGAACGAGCGCAGCGAGTGAGCCACGCGAGCAGAGCGCGGCTCAGGGGCCCCCGCGAGCGAGCGTGTAGGGGGGTCCGGCGGGACGAAGCCCCCCGGAAGCAGTAATGGAAACATACGCTCTCACGACCATCGACACAGCCGCGATCGATCGCCTGCAGCAGCGCGGGCTGATCGTCGGCATCGCCGGCGCGGTCATCGGCGGCCTCGGCGTCGTCCTGCAGCCGGACCAGTTCATGCCGTCGTGGTTGATCGGCTTCCTTTTCACATTCGGGCTGACGATGGGATGCTTCGCGCTGTTGATGCTGCAGCACATGACGGGCGGACAGTGGGGCCTCGTCACGCGCCGCATCTTCGAGGCGGGCGCCCGCCTGCTGCCTCTCGTCGTGCTGCTGTTCATCCCTGTCGCGGCGTTCGCGCCGAAGCTTTACCTGTGGGCGCGGCCGGACGCCGTGCGCGCGGATGAAATCCTGCGCCTCAAGGAACCGTATCTGAACATCACGTTCTTCGTGATTCGCGCGGGTGTGTACTTCGCGGTCTGGCTGTTCTGCTCGACGATGCTGAACCGCTGGTCGGATCAGCAGGATGCGGGGGAACTGGCAGTTACCGAGGCGGACACGCGCCGATTCCGTGCCGTCAGCGCGCCGGGGCTGCTCATTTACGTGATCCTGCTCAGTCTGGCCGCGGTGGACTGGATCATGTCGCTGACGCCGCACTGGTACTCGACGATTTTCGGTCTGATCATGGTGGTCGGCCAGGGGCTCTCCGCGCTGTCATTTTCCGTTGCCGTTCTCGCGCTCCTCGTCACTCGCGAGCCGATGAGCGGCCTGCTGAAGGCGCGGCACTTCCACGATCTCGGCAAGCTGATGCTCGCGTTCGTGATGCTGTGGGCGTACTTCTCGTTCTCGCAGTTCCTCATCATCTGGGCGGGCAACCTGCCGGAAGAGATTCCCTACTACCTCGATCGGCTGCGCGGCGGATGGCAGTACCTGAGCCTCGCGCTCGTGGCCGGACACTTCGTGCTGCCCTTCTGCCTGCTGCTGTCGCAGGATCTGAAGAAGCGTCCGCAGCTGCTCGCGCGCGTCGCGTGGTTCATCATCGCGATCCGGCTCTACGATCTGATCTGGCTGGTCGCGCCCACGTTCAACCAGGGCGCGTTCCCGATCAGCCTGGCGAATGTCGGCGTGCCGCTCGCACTCGGCGGACTCTGGGTGTTCCTGTTCGCGGGGCAGTATCGCAAGCGCGCGCTGGTGCCGGTGAACGATCCCTACTTCAAGCACATGCTCGCGCATAGCCATCAGGGGGGGCACTGATATGTCCGCGCACGCGCACGACGAGCATCCGCACGGCAGCCTCGTAAATCCGGACACCATGCACGAGCACGGCGACGTCAACGTGCATTCAGTCCTGTGGTTCGCCGCGCTGCTGGGGATCATCGTACTGTCGATGAACGCCTCGATGTGGGCGATGTTCAGGGTGCTCCAGCACTACGAGCGCAAGAACGATCCGTACCTGACGCCGCTCGCGCCGACCGCCGGTGAGACTGCGCCCGAACCGCGCTTGCAGACGACGCCGTGGACCGACCTGCGCAAGTTCCGCGCGGAGCAGCGCAACTCCGTTGACGGTTACGGCTGGGTGGATGAAAAGCTTGGCGTCGCGCACATTCCGATCGCGAAGGCCAAGGAGATGCTCCTTCAGAAGGGCATCGCCGTCCGCCCCGAGCTCGCCGACGCCGCGGAGGGCACGCACGTCGCCGCGTCCGGTGAATCGAACGGCGGACGCACGATTCCTGCGGGCCAGCCCGATCGCTCGACCGTCCCGCCACCAGTGCCGGCTGCATCCCCCACGACGCCTGAGGGCGTTCCTCCTGCCGCTGTCGCCAATGCGCCCGCCACGCCCAGGAAGCCTGGAGGCGGACTGTGAACAGGCTTTTGGCTTTAGGCCTCCACCTGCGCGGAACGCTTCGGTGGACCACCATAGCCTTGGCGACGGCGGTTGGACTTTGGATCGCAGGCGCGGCGCCCGCGTACGCACAGTACGCCGCCGGCCCGCAGCGCCCGGACCCCGTCGGCGAGAAGTCCGGGATCCTGAAGCAGGTCGGGATCGATCAGAAGATCGGGCAGCAGCTCCCGCTCGACCTTGTGTTCAGGGACGAAACGGGACGCGACGTCCGGCTCGGCCAGTATTTCAACGGCAAGCCCGTCGTCTTGGCGCTCGCGTACTACGACTGCCCGATGCTGTGCACGCAGGTGCTGAACGGCATGACCGGCGCGCTCAAGACGCTGTCGTTCGACGCCGGCAAGGAGTTCGAGGTCATCGTCGTCAGCATCGATCCGAAGGACAACTTCCGCCTCGCGGCGAACAAGAAACAGAGCTACGTGGAGCACTACGGTCGGCCGCAGACCGCGGCCGCGTGGCACTTCCTCACGGGAACCGATGCGTCGATCAAGCCGCTGGCCGACGCGCTCGGGTTCCGCTATGCCTACGATCCCAACATCAAGCAGTACGCGCATGGCGCCGCGATCTACGTGGCGACGCCGAAGGGCGTCATCTCGCGCTATCTGCTCGGCATCGATTTCGCGCCGCGCGATCTGCGGCTCGCGCTGGTCGAGGCGTCAAACAACGTACTCGGCAGCGTGGGGGACAAGGTCCTGCTGCTCTGCTATCACTACGATCCGACGACGGGGAAGTACGGCGCGGCAACGATCAACGCGATTCGCGTCGGGTTCATCGCGACCGTGGCAGCCTTCCTGACGTTTCTGTTCGTCAGTCTTCGCCGTGAGCGGGCTCAGACGCAGCTCGCCAATCGCCACTAACGATGTTCACGAATTTTCCCTTCTTTCCGCAGCAAGCGTCCGAGCAGGCAGGGACGATCGACGCCCTGTACTTCTTCCTGGTCGCGATCACCGGCTTCTTCGCGGTCCTGATCGCCCTGCTGGTGATCATCTTCGCGATCAGGTTCCGCCGCCGCCACGGAGCCGAGATTGGCGAGGCGATCCACGGATCGCTGGCGCTCGAGCTGCTCTGGACGATCATCCCCCTCGGCCTCACCATGGTGATGTTCGTGTGGGGCGCGCAGGTGTTCTTCCACATGACGCGTGCGCCCAGGGGGGCGATGGAAGTCTACGTCGTGGGCAAGCAGTGGATGTGGAAAGTGCAGCACATGGACGGTGCGAAAGAGATCAATGAGCTGCACGTGCCGATCGGGCGCCCGGTGAAGCTGATCATGGGATCCGAGGACGTCATCCACAGCTTCTTCATTCCCGATTTCCGCGTGAAGGCAGACGTCATCCCCGGCCGCTACAACACGCTGTGGTTTACGGCAACGAAGCCGGGCCGGTACCACATCTTCTGTACGCAGTACTGCGGCACGAAGCACTCGGCGATGATTGGCTGGGTCACCGCGATGGACGCGTCTGACTATCAGGCGTGGCTGAGCGGCGGCGCCGCGGGCGGGACGATGGCCGAGAACGGCGCGAAGCTGTTTGCGGATCTCTCCTGCAACACCTGTCACCTGGAGAACGGACAGGGGCGCGGACCGGTCTTGAAAGGTCTCTACGGAAAGCAGATTCTGATCACGGGCGGCCAGACCATCGCCATGGACGACGCCTACATCCGTGAGTCGGTCCTGCATCCACAGGCGAAGGTCGTGGCCGGCTTCCAGCCGATCATGCCGACGTTCCAGGGGCTCATCACCGAAGAACAGCTCCTGCAGATCATCGCCTACGTGAAGTCGCTCAGCGAGACTCCGTCGACCGCCGGCACGGGTACGCCGGACGTGAAGAAGTAATCATGGAAATCACAGCGGCTCCCTTGAACTACCTCAACAACGGGCACAGCCTCGCGTCGTGGCTGCTGACGAAGGATCACAAACGCATCGCGATCCTTTATCTCTTGTCGATTACGGCCTTTTTCTTCCTCGGCGGGTTCTTCGCGCTGATGATCCGACTCGAACTCCTGACGCCGGCGGCGGACCTGTTCGAGCCGGACACGTACAACAAGCTGTTCACGATGCACGGCGTCGTGATGGTGTTCTTCTTCCTGATTCCGTCGATCCCGGCGGTGCTCGGAAACTTCCTGCTGCCAATCATGATTGGCGCGAAGGACCTCGCGTTCCCGAGGATCAACCTTCTCAGCTGGTACATCTACGTGCTCGGCGGGCTGTTCACGCTCGTTGCTGCGATCTCGGGCGGCGTCGATACAGGCTGGACGTTCTACGCGCCTTACAGCACGAGCGCCTCCAACTCGCACGTGATCCTCGCTGGCGTGGGCATCTTCATCACCGGCTTCTCGTCGATCCTGACGGGCCTGAACTTCATCGTCACGACGCACCGCATGCGCGCGCCGGGGATGACCTGGTTCCGCCTGCCGCTCTTCGTGTGGGCGCACTACGCGACGAGCCTGATCATGATTCTCGGGACGCCCGTCGTCGCGATTACCGTGCTGCTGGTCGCGGTCGAGCGCGGGCTGCACCTCGGGATCTTCGATCCGGCGCTGGGCGGCGACCCGATCCTGTTCCAGCACCTGTTCTGGTTCTACTCGCACCCGGCGGTCTACATCATGATCCTGCCGGCGATGGGGGTCGTCGCGGAGCTGGTGCAGGCGTTCTCGCGAAAGAACATCTTCGGCTACACCTTCGTCGCGTTCTCGAGCCTGGCGATCGCGATCATCGGCTTCCTCGTCTGGGGCCACCACCTGTTCGTGGCCGGCCAGTCCACCTACGCCGGCCTGGTGTTCTCGATCATCAGCATGTTCGTGGCGATCCCGTCCGCGGTGAAGGTGTTCAACTGGACGGCGACGATCTACAAGGGCTCGGTGTCGTGGGACTCGCCGATGCTCTATGCCTTCGGCTTCATCGGCCTGTTCACGATCGGCGGGCTGACGGGGCTGTTCCTGGCGACGCTCGGCATGGACATCCACTTGCACGACACGTACTTCATCATCGCGCACTTCCACTACGTCATGGTCGGCGGCGCGATCTTCGGATACCTCGGTGGCATGCACTACTGGTGGCCGAAGATCACCGGCCGGATGTATCCGGAGGGCTGGGCGAAGTTCGCGGCGCTGAACATCTTCGTCGGGTTCAACCTGACATTCTTCCCGCAGTTCGTCGTCGGCTATCTCGGGATGCCGCGCCGCTACGCGATGTATGCCCCCGAGTTCCAGGTCTACAACGTGCTGTCCACTGCCGGCGCCACGATTCTCGGCGTTGGCTACCTGATTCCGATGATCTACTTCGCCTGGTCGTTGAAGCACGCGCCGCTCGCCGGCGACAACCCGTGGGGCGCGCGCGGGCTCGAGTGGGAAATTCCGTCGCCGCCGCCGACGGAGAACTTCGCGGCGACGCCAATCGTGACCGAGGGCACGCACCAGTACGCGCCGAGCCGGGAGGTTGGCATTGTCTGAGCCACATCCCGGCTACCAGCCGCCGCCGGTCGCGATCAAGCCGCCGCCGCACGGCCACGTTCCGCACCATCCGTACCTGCAGCACCATTTCGACAGCATGGCGCAGCAGGCCGAGGCGTCCACGCTCGGCATGTGGGTGTTCCTGGTCACGGAAATCATGTTCTTCGGCGGCTTGTTCACGGCGTACCTGGTGTATCGCCACCAGTCGCCGCTGGGTTTCCAGGAAGCCTCGCACCACCTCAATATTTACTGGGGCGCGGCGAACACCGCGATCCTGATCATCAGCTCGCTGACGATGGCGCTGGCCGTCCGCGCCGCGCAGACGAGCCAGCCGGTGAGAACGCAGATTACGTACCTCGGATACACGATGTTCCTGGGCCTGGCGTTCCTCGGAATCAAGGCCATCGAGTACACCGACAAGTTCAAGGACCACATCGTCCCCGGTCCATACTTCCAGTGGGAAGGGCTCTATCCGAAGCCGGCGGAACAGTTCTATTCGCTGTATTTCGCGATGACCGGCCTGCACGCGCTGCACATGGTGATCGGGATCGGCATCATGTCGGTCATCACGTTCATGGCGTGGCGAAAGACGTTCGACAGCGACTACTACACGCCGGTCGAAGTGGCGGGACTCTACTGGCACTTCGTCGACATCGTGTGGATCTTCCTGTTTCCGCTGCTCTACTTGATCGGGCGGCACTATCACGCGGGGTAATTGATGTCAGGGCATGTAGCGCCAAAGCGCATGTACTACGCGGTATTCGCCGCGCTCATCGTCGGCACCGCGCTGACGGTCGCGGTCGCGTTCGTCGATCTGGGCGCGGTCAACAACATCCTGATGCTCGGGATCGCCATGACGAAAGCGCTGCTGGTCGTGCTGTTCTTCATGCACGTGCGCTGGAGCACACGGCTGACGTGGGTCGTCGCGGCGTCCGGGTTCTTCTGGCTGCTCATCCTGTTCGGCTTGACGATGCAGGATTACATGACCCGCGGCTGGGTTGACGGCACGTTGCGCTGAACGGCGAGGCATTACTGGTCTTCGAGGCCGCCGCGAGGCGGCCTTTTCTATGTACCGCCACTCGCCGCCTATTACCCGCCGTTTACCGACATCGCTGACCCGGTCTGTCACGGCGGTCGTATTGTCTATACTGTGAGCTTCCTGACATGACCGACCTCGTCAAAGACCTCGCTGCGCTGAAGATTGAGCACGAAGACCGCGGCGGCAGACGCGGAAAGCCGCTCGTCGTGTTTCTGATCCTCGTCGGCATCGTGGCCCTGGCGGCGGGCGGTTATTATTGGTCCACGGCGCTGCAGGCAGCATCCGTGAAGGTCGCGACGGCGGCCGTGAAAACCGGTGGGCCGACGTCGGCTGGCGCCGTCCTGAATGCATCCGGATACGTGACAGCACGCAGACGCGCGACGGTCTCGTCCAAGGTGACGGGCAAGGTCGTGGACGTGCTCATCGAGGAAGGGCATCCGGTCAGGGAAGGACAAATCCTGGCGCACCTCGATGATTCGCAGGCACGCGCGGGGCTGGCCCTGGCGGAATCGCAGCTGTCGTCGGCGCGCAAGAGCGCCGCTGAAGACCAGGCGAAGCTCGCCCAGGCGGAGCTGACGCTGTCGCGGCGGCAGCAACTGCTGAAGGAACAGGTCGTCGGCAAGGCGGAGCTGGACGAAGCGCAATCCAATGTCGACGCGCTGAAGGCGCGCATTGCTTACGCGGAGCAGCAGATCGGCGTCGCCGAAAGCCAGGTCAACCTGCAGAAGACAAACCTGGCCGACACGGTCGTCCGCGCGCCGTTCAGCGGCATCGTCGTCTCGAAGGACGCGCAGCCCGGCGAAATGATCTCACCCGTGTCCGCGGGGGGCGGTTTCACGCGCACGGGCATCGGAACGATCGTGGACATGTCGTCGCTCGAGATCGAAGTGGACGTCAACGAGACGTACATCAACCGTGTGACGCCAGGGATGAAAGTGGAAGCGGTCCTCGACGCGTACCAGGACTGGCGGATTCCCGCGCACGTGATCACGACGATCCCGACGGCCGATCGGCAGAAGGCGACGGTCCGCGTGCGCATCGCGTTCGATCAACTGGATCCGCGCATCCTCCCCGACATGGGGGTCAAAGTGTCGTTCCTGCGCGATGAGCCGGCCGCCGGCCCGTCCGCGCCCATCGCGCCGCGGGTACTGGTGCCGAAGACCGCCGTCAGGACGGCCGAAGGCAAATCGATCGTATTCGTGTTGAAAGAGGATCGCGTCGAGCGCCGCGCCATCAGCGTGGGACTCGAGCAGGGCGATCAAGTGGAAGTGGTTTCCGGCGTTACCGCGGGAGAGCGCGTCGTTACCGACGGGCCCCCGACACTGAAGGATGGCGACAAGGTAAAGGTGCAGCTCTAGCGACGGGCGGGCGAACGAGCGAAGCGAGTGAGCCACGCGAGCGGCGCGGGGCCATGGGGTCCCCGCAAGCGAGCGTGCAGGGGGGTCCGGCGGGGCGAAGCCCCCCGGTAGAAGAAAGGACGGAGACAAGGTGAAGGTGCAATGATGGCAGGTTCCCTCGTAGAGGTCCGTGATCTTCACAAGGTGTTCCAGCGCGGCGGCCAGCGCATCGACGTGCTCCAGGGTGCGAACCTGGAGATTCCTCAG
>DASPXV010000079.1:0-5066 GCA_035637115.1 Vicinamibacterales bacterium | reverse complement strand
CCGCTGCCCGACAAGCGTCAGCGCCCCCCTGCCCGACAAGCGTCAGCGCCCCTGCCCGACGAACGTCAGGGCCGCTGCCCGACGAGCGTCAGCGCCCCTGCCCGACAAGCGTCAGACCCCTGCCCGACAAGCGTCAGACCTGCCCACGTGCAAGGTTCACCGAACAGTGGGTTTCATCGCGTGCCACACACGCGCGCCGCGTTCCCTCCCGGAATCGACTAGGGTAAGGGCACTGCTACTGTCACGGAGTTTCGCGGGCAGCCAGCCCACCCCGTCATCGTAGAGCGTGAACGATTCCTGATCCTCCAACTCTTCGTACGTCCTGACGCTGAGCGGTACTCGTCGCGCCAGCTTGATATAGCCGACGTCTGTCGTGTCCGACCCGAGATAGCGGCGTGCCTCCGCCGGATCCGCGATGTACCACAATCGCGATCGATTATCCGGCGATGCGTAATACCAAAGTTCCAGAAACTGCACCGCTCCCACCACGACGACCGGTGGAGACATGCGCACGTGTTCGGCGAGAATCGGCCGTTCCGCGTATGGATCATGGAACGCAGGTGGATGCCGGAACACCTCGATGCTCGGCCTGGCGACGCCGATCAGGAGCACTGCAAGCAGCACGGCTTCGAGAACGGGACTCTTCCGGCTGAGCCACCACAACCCGAGCGGCGCGGCGATGGCAAAACTGACGACACCGGGCAGCGCGTAGCGCGGTGCAAACGCGCCAGTGATCCGTCCCAAGCCGACCGCCATCGCGGGGATGCACAGTGCGACCGTACCGGCGATGACCTCGTATCCGGCGGCAGGGAAGGCCGTCAGGCGGAAGCGGCCGATCAGCAGGCCCAACGCAGTCACCGCCGCCAGAACGACAATGACCCAGCGATCCAGCGACCACAGGTCGTGAAGGAGAAACACGTATGTGCTCCCGACATCCGACCATCTCGCATGCCGCCAGTACGTCGCCCCCTGCATGGACGCACTTCGCGCGAGCGCGACTAGAGGCGCGCAGGCGGCGAGCCCGGTGACGGCGGCGATCCACAACGGCCAGTCGGCGGATCTTCTTCGCGCCAGTCTGTAAATCTCACCCGCCGCAATCGGCACGAACGTCACTACGGCGAAGTAGTGATTCCACAAACTTGCCGCGCACACCGCGGCAAAGATCGGGAGCCACACACGGCGCCGATGGCCGCCGGCCGCTTCCGACCAGGACCACAGCAGCAGGGCGAACAGACCGAGCATGGTGCCGTAGCCGCGGGCCTCATAGCTGTAGCGGTACGCCCGCGTGAACCAGGGCAGCAGGGCCGCTGCGCAGGCCACGAATACGTTCGAACGCGCTCGTACGAGGCTGAACACGACCACGCTCATCGTCCAGAAGCCGAGCATCGCCGGCAGCCGCGACGATATGGGCCCGGGACCGAAAGGCGCTTCGAGAACGCGGGTCAGTAACAGGTTGAGCGGTGGCATCAGGTCAGCGCCATCGCGAGCGGCGCCCCAGACATCGCGAACAGTCGCGAGGCGAGACAGCAGGATTGTATAAATCTCGTCGTGCCAGAAGGGCGTCGCTCGGGCGCGCAACGCAGTCGTCGCGAAGAACAGGACGCTCAGGCAAAGAAGAAACCAGTAGCGGTGCCGGTCTGCGCCGTCTGTGACGAGGTGCCTCACGCGGTTGACGCGAGCGCTGAGGCTCCCGCGAGGTTCCGTCATCGTAACCGGCGCGATAATACACCTGCCCAGTTCCGCCCCGCGTGGATTGCCTGCCACTAGTGAAGACGCGTATAATCAAGTGTTTACGTTGACAATGGGTCCAGAAATTTCCGTCGTCGTCCCGATGCGGAACGAGTCGCCGAATGTCGAAAAGCTCTACCGCGACGTGACGGCGAGCCTCTCGGCCTTCGGCCGTCCGTACGAGATCGTGGCGATAGACGATGGGAGCCGCGACGATACGTTCGAGCTGCTTGCGCGGCTGGTGGACGCGGATCCGCGCGTGCGGGTGATCCGTTTCCGGCGCAACTTCGGCCAGACCGCGGCGTTCGCCGCCGGTTTCGCCCACGCGCGCGGGCGGTATATCGTCACCGCGGACGGCGACAATCAGAACGATCCAGCGGACATTCCCGGCATGGTCCAGACGCTGGAGACGCGGGATCTCGACATCGTGTGCGGGTGGCGGAAGGACCGGAAGGATGCCTTCATCAACCGGCGGCTGCCCTCGATGATCGCGAATGCGATCATCTCATTTGCGACCGGCGTGAAGCTGCACGACTACGGCTGCTCGCTCAAGGTGTTCCGCTCGGAAGTCGTGAAGTCGATGAAGCTGTACGGCGAGATGCACCGCTTTCTTCCGGCCATTGCCGCGGAATTCGGCGTCGAGATCGGCGAGAAGGTCGTCAACCATCGCCCGCGGACGCACGGCAAATCGAATTACGGCATCACGCGCACGTTCCGCGTCGTGCTCGATCTGATGACCGTCAAGTTCCTGAGCAGCTACAAGACGCGTCCGCTGCAGATGTTCGGGAGCGTCGGGTTGCTCATGGGCCTGGCGGGGTTCCTCATCTGCGCGTGGATCACGTACCAGCGTTTCTTCGGGTTCCAGTCGGCGAACCGTCCGCTGCTGTTCGTCGGGCTGATGATCGCGCTCACCGGCGTGCAGCTGATCATGACGGGGCTGCTCGCCGAGATGCAGGCCCGCACGTATCATGAGTCGCAGGACAAGCCGACGTATGTGATCCGCGAAATCCGCGAAGCGCGCCCGGAGCGCCCGCGTGAAGTGGTGGGGGCCTAGTGTTGTCCCGTCCCAGTGGTTCGCGGCATAAGTCCCGGGCGGGGCATCCCGCCTCGCGGCGTTGCTCCTCGCTCAGATACTCCCGGTATCCTCGCTCGTCGCGCCTTGCGATCCGGGCGCCGCACCCGGGACTTATGCCACGATCAACTGAGACGGGACACTAGGATGCGCCGATTACTGATCGCGAGCGTCGTCGCGATCGCCAGCGCCGCGCTGTTCGTGGCGTGCGGCGGCAGTACGCCCGGCAGCCCGACGCCTGGCGGCAATGGCGGCGGAGGTGGAGGAGTGATCACGCCTCCCCCGAACACGCCGCCCGTGGTCAAGAGCATCGTTGCGGCGGATACGAGAGTTGAGGTTGGAACTCCGGTCACGCTGACCGCCACGGTTGAAGACCTGGAAACGCCTGTCGCGAACCTGACCTACGCGTGGACCGCGGATAACGGGACGTTCAGCGGAACCGGGGCAATGGTGACGTGGACGCCCGGTGCGGCCGCAAAGACGCCCGGCGACTTCGTGCTCACGCTCACCGTGACCGAGAAGTACACGAGCGGTTCCACGGAGGCGGAGAACAAGGCGACGGGCACTGTGACGGTGCACGTGAACAACTCCCCGAAGGAACTGCAGGAGCTCTCCCTGCGATTCCTGGGGGATTTCGCGAACTCGAAGATCTCCGCGGAGAAGTGCGTCAGCGAGTTCAGCGATGCGACGTCCAAGTGTGCCGATGGGAAAAAGGACGAACTCGAAGATGTGCGCCGCAATCGGCATGACTACGAAATGATCGGCTCGACGCTGCGGCACACGAGTCTCTCGATTACCTCCAGCCGAATGAACGCGACGGTCCATACGTTCTGCTCGTTCACGGTCAAGGTAATCTCGGCTGATCCACTCGACATAGTTTGCCAGGGCGGGAAGTGTCCGCTCGGCAGCCAGGGCACGGCTACCGGCGACTGCTGGACAACGAACGTGTACGAACAGGGGCGCTGGTGGCTGTGCGAAAGCCATTTCACCGGGCTGCCGACGCTCACGCAACCGACGACCTTCGTTCCTACTATCTTCCGCAACCGCGGCTTCTGAGTCCTCCTGTGCGGTTCGCCGCAGTTGCGCTACTTGCGCTGGGCTGTTTCTTCCGCCTAACCGCCTTCGCCAAGGCTACGGCGGTCAAGAAGGCGGAAGCCACTCAGGCGGAAGCCACTCAGCTCCACGCATTGACGACGGACGCCGCTCGGCCTCATGAGAAAGCGACACGTGGCTTCCACCTTCCGCCTTCGCGCGAAGCGCTTCGGCGGACCGACGTAGCCTTGGCGGAGGCTGGTCAGGTGGAGGGCCAGCTCAAAATCTCCGGTACCCGATTCCTGAAGCCAGACGGCACCGCCTTCCAGTGGCGCGGCATCAGCGCGTTCCGGCTCGTCGAATTCGTCGCACATGGCAGGGAAGCGGAAGCTGACGAGTACCTCGCCTGGGCGGCGTCGAAGAAACTGACGGTCGTCCGCGTGTTTGCGATGGCCGACGGGATTTTTCAGCTCACGCCTGCTGACGGCTTGCGCGCGCTGCCGCGGCTGCTCGAGATCGCACGGCGTCATGGGATGTACGTCGAGGTCGTCGCGTTTACCGGGACCTCAGCGATCGAGGTGGACATGCCGCGCTTCGTCGAGGCCATTGGCGCGATCTGCGCGAAGTACCCCAATGCGCTGCTGGAGCTCGCCAATGAGCCCGGCCATTCCACGCAATCAGCCAGGGTGCACGACGCGGCATACATGCAGTCACTCGCGCGGCTCGTCCCGAAGCAGGTGCCGCTTTCGCTGGGCTCCGTGGAATACGGCGACGCGTTCGCCGCAGGGACTTACATCACGTGGCACAGCCCGCGCGGCCAGGACTGGCCGCAGCGAATGGCTGACGGCGCGCTGCTGCTGAAGAAATTCAAGAAACCCGTGATCAGCGACGAGCCGATCGGCGCTGCGGATGCCGCGGTCGCCGATCGGCGCGATAACAATCCCGCGCGTTTCCGCCAGGCCGCACAGGCCGCTCGACGCGCAGGACTCGGCGCGACGTTCCACTATGACGGCGGCATCCAGGCGAAGCGGCTCACGAAAACCGAAATGGCGTGTCTCGATGCGTGGCTCGCGGGTTTGATAGACGGTAGACGGTGGTGGTTCCCAGTTTCCAGTTTCCAGTTTCCAGTTTCCAGTTTCCAGTTTCCAGTTCTCAGTTCTCAGTTCTCAGTTCTCAGGGACTGACAACTGGCAACTGGCGACTGGCAACTGGCGACTGGCGACTGGCAACTGGC
>DASPXV010000078.1:0-15436 GCA_035637115.1 Vicinamibacterales bacterium | reverse complement strand
GGCGTGCCGAAGACGCGGAAACGGCTGACGCCACCATCCGGATAGATGCTCAGCCGGACGTGCGACGCGGTGACGTCAGGGGCCAGTTGCGTATCATAAACATGCAGATGATCGGGTTGCAGCTTCGTTTGTGGCAGGACGGTCGCCCATTGGGCGATCGCGCGGCTCGCGACATCCGCGGACACGCCTTTTCCTTCCTGCTTCATGACAGCCGTTTCGATTGACGCGGCGTCCGGATAGTTTCCCTTGAAATGCGCCGTGTCGATCTCCACACGACTGAGGACACCGGCGAGCCCGAGCCGGATCACCGTCCAGTCATGCCCCGGTCCCCGGCGACGTTTCGTTTCCCATCCATCGCCCATGTTCGGCGCCGGATAAGGCATCAGCATGTTGCGTGCATCGCCGTAAAAGCGATCGCTCGTGTCGACGATGTATCCGCCGTTCACTGCCGACGCGAGATCGATGCCCGCTCCGGTCGAAAGGATCCGCGTCCAGTCGGGCAGCACTTCTCCCAGGACGCGCAGCCGCGCGACGCCGCCATCCGGAAAGATGTTCAACCGAAGATGCGTGAGCCGCCGTTCCTGGCTCGGCGTTACGGTGAGTTGAAACGAGTTTTTCGTATCACCGGCGAGCTCGCTGCGCGCAAGCACCGGGTGCCACGCGACATCCGTAGCTGCCGGATCGACGCCGGGCGGCAGGCCACAGCCATCGATCCAGCAATGCGTCGGGTAGTTGCCCGTGAAGAACGCCGTGTCGACGACGAAGGAGTGGATTACTCCGGGCAGTCCGAGCTTGACGATGCACCAGTCGTGTCCGGGCGTGCGGCGGCGGCGCGATTCCCAGCCGTCCATCCATTTGCCCCGGTCCGTGTACTTGCCCGGGACGAATATCGGCGCCTCGGCCTTCACGAGATTCTCCTTCTCCGCGAAGAAATCGTCGTTGGCCGCGACAGCCTCGCCACCGAGACGCGCCGAGGCGAGATCGATAAGGTGCGTGAATTCGCTCATCCTGCGTCTTCACGATACACGAGCTCGCCGCCGACGTACGTTTCGCGCACGCGTCCTCGAAGCGCCAGGCCCTCGTACGCGGTCCGCCTGTGTCGATGATGCAGGCGTTGCGCTTCGACGGTGAATTCCGCATCTGGATCCCATGCAATGAGATCGGCACGCATGCCAGGCGCGATCATGCCGCGATCTGTCAATCCGGCCAGGCGCGCGGGGCCGGCTGAGAGCCACTCGACGATCCGGTCGATTTGAATTGCGCGCGCGGCTGCGCGTGTCCAGGTGGCTGCCAGGCCGAGCTCGAGGGAAGCAATTCCGCCCCACGCATTCATGAAATCGCCGTCCCCTTTCATCGCTGGCGGGCACGGCGAATGATCGCTCGCGACGAGATCGATGTCACCGTCCTCCAGCGCGCGCCAGAGCGCCTCACGATTCGCGGCATCGCGGATCGGCGGCGCGCATTTGAACATCGTTGCGCCATCGGAAATCTCTTCCGCGCTGAACGACAGGTAGTGCGGACACGTTTCAACCGTGATCGGCAGGGTTTCGCGGCGCGCCGCGCGCAGCATTGAAACCGCCTCCGCTGTCGCCAGGTGCACGACATGGATGTGCGCGCGGAACTCGCGGCAGAGATCGATCAACAGGGCGATCCCGTCCACCTCCGCTCGAGCAGGGCGTGTCGCGAGCCACGTCGCATACCGCCGAGGGTCCGCGCGTTCCGGTGCCGGCAGCAGCGCCGCTGGTGATTCGGCGTGCACGAGCAGCGGAAGGCGGCGACGCGCGAGAATCGGAAGTGCCAGTCTGAGGTCCCTCTCGTCAACGTGCGGAAATTCTTCCACACCGGACGGAGACATGAAGCACTTGAATCCGCGTACGCCGGCATCCGCGAGGGCATCGAGCTCGCCGGTGTTTCCCGGAATCACTCCGCCCCAGAACTCGACGTTAACGGTCGCGCTCCGCGCCGCCGCGCGCTTGGCATCCAGTCCCGCAACGTTCGTCGTCGCCGGCACGCTGTTGAGCGGCATGTCGACAATCGTCGTCACGCCGCCGGCAGCTGCCGCGGCGCTCGCCGTAACGAACCCTTCCCAGTCCGTCCGTCCCGGCTCGTTGACGTGAACGTGTGTGTCGACGAGGCCCGGCATGATCACGTCGGACGTCGGCTTGCCCGCCGTAGCCTTGGTGGAGCCGGTAGGTCGGAGGTCGGAGGTCGGATCGGGGTTGTACGGGCGAACGGAGACAATGCGATCGCCGTCGATGTGAATCTCGGCCGGCTGGATGCCGGACGGCAGCACGACCCGTGTCGATCGGATTACCATGACGCCCATGCTGCGGATATTGATCCTCGCGCTCAGCCTGCTGGCGCTGCAGGCGCCGGCAACGCCGCCGGTGACCTACGACGCATTCGCGGTGCGCTTCGGCATACTACCCGCGTTTTCAGTCGCCGGTCTGGTTGCCGGGGCCGACCGCGATCGCAAGCTCGATATCCCGGTAATGGTCTGGCTGTTGAAAGGCTCGAACGGCCGCGTCGTCCTTGTCGATTCCGGATTCTACCGTCAGAAGTTTCTCGATCAATGGAAGCCGCGCGACTTCCGCACGCCAGTCGCCGCCGTTGAAGCCGCTGGCGTCAAGCCGGAGGCGGTGACCGACATCATCATTTCGCACGCGCACTGGGACCACGTTGATGGCGCGGACCTGTTTCCAAACGCGACGATTTGGATCCAGCGCGAGGAGTATCGCTACTACACCGGCGAGGCATGGCACGCGCGGAACACGCACGGCGGTGTCGACGCGGACGACATGATCGCGCTTCTCAAGATCAACATGCAGGGGCGGCTGCGCTTCGTCGAAGGGGATGACCAGGAGATCCTGCCGGGGATTCGCTGCTATACAGGTGGCAAGCACACGTGGGCGTCGCAGTTCGTCGGGGCGAGGCTCGCGGGCGGCACCGCGGTCCTGACGTCCGACAACGTCTACCTGTACGAGAATCTCGACAAGCACGTCCCGATCGCGCAGACGCTCGATGCGGCAAGCAACCTGAAGGCGCAGGACCGCGTGCGCGCGCTCGCGTCCGATCCCCACCTGATCGTGCCGGGCCACGATCCCGCTGTGTTCGAACGTTTCGAACGCGTCGCCGACGGCATCGTCCGGATCAAGTAGACCCCCGGGGGTCGTCCGGATCAAGTAGACCCCCGGGGGTCAGGTCTAGAAATCGCCCTCAAACTGGTGCCTGACCCCCACAAAGGGCGTTTTACAGACCTGACCCCCCGGTGGATAGGATCCGCGGATGCCACGGTTGCGATGGGGGCTCCTGAGCACGGCGCGGATCAATCGTCCGGATCAAGTAGACCCCCCCGGGGGTCAGGTCTAGAAATCGCCCTCAAACTGGTGCCTGACCCCCGCAAAGGGCGTTTTACAGACCTGACCCCAAGGTGGGGCGTTTTACAGACCTGACCCCCGGTGGATAGGATCCGCGGATGTCACGGCTGCGATGGGGGCTTCTGAGCACGGCGCGGATCAATCGACTCATCATCCCTGCGATCCGTGCGTCGGCGCGCAGCGAGGTGACGGCAGTCGCCAGCCGCGACATGGACAAGTGCCGCGCCTATGCGACGGAGTGGAAGATCCCGCGAGCGCTTGGATCCTACGAGGCACTGCTCGACGATCCCGACGTCGACGTCATCTACATCAGCCTCCCCAACAGCCTGCACGCGGAGTGGACCGTGCGCGCAGTCGAAGCAGGGAAACACGTGCTGTGCGAGAAGCCGCTCGCGCTGCACACGGAGGACGTGGACCGCATCGAGGCGGCGGCGCGGCGCGCGGGGCGGGCGGTGGCGGAAGCATTCATGTATCGGCACCATCCGCTGACGCATGCGGTGCAGGCGGTGGTGAAGAGCGGACGTCTCGGCGAGCTGCGCGGCTTCAAGGGAGCATTCACGTTTCCGCTGACGCGCGACAACGACGTGCGCCTCAACACGGCGCTTGGCGGCGGATCTCTCTGGGACGTCGGCTGCTATCCCGTCAGCTATGCGTGCTTCCTGGCGGATGACGCGCCAGCGCAGGTGTTCGGATGGCAACAGACGTTACCATCGGGCGTGGACCTGGAATTTGCCGGCATGCTGCGCTTCCGTGACGGCAGCGTCGCGCAGTTCGATTGCGGGTTCCTCGGTCCGTTCCGCGCGGAAATAGAAGTCATCGGTCGCGACGCCGCGCTCCGCATCGTCCGTCCATTCAGAACTGATGATCGCAGCGCGATGCTGCTGATGGCCGGCGACACTGTGGAGAGACTCCCCTTCGCATCCGAAACGCCTTTCGCCGGAGAGATCGCGGACATGGAAGCAGTCGCCCTCGATGCGTGGCCGCAACGGATCCCGCTGCTCGAATCACGGCGCACTGTGGCAACCATCGCCGCGCTGTACCGCTCCGCGCGCGAAGGCAGAACGATCGACGGCTGAGCCTCGCCCGTACCGGCTTGGACGATCTCTTGCACACGGCTCAACGCAGGAGGTCTGGATTGGCTGAAGTGCTCTTGGAGTACGCCGAGGCTGTCACATCGGAAGACGGAAAGAATTACACCGTGCGCGCGTGTGGCGCGCCCATGGCGGATGGCAGATGGCAGGGATGGCTCGAGTTCATTCCTCTGGGCGAGGGCGAGCCGTTTCGATCCTCTCGCGAAACGACGCAGCCAAACCGGGGCGATGCCGAATACTGGGCCAGCGGTCTCACCTATGTGTATCTCGAGGGCGCTTTGCATCGCGCGCTGAATCGTCCAGCTCGACCGCTCGCGCGACCCGTGGAACCGCCGTTCTTCGACAGGCCCGCTGAGAGTTTCATCGTGAAAGACGATGCGACGGGGGCCGTGCTCGATCCGTTCTCGGTGTATCGGAAGGGCGAGGCGCTGTTGCGCCGCCAGCTTTCCGCGCTGGCGGGCTGGCACCTCGTGAACATCATCCGCTACTACGATTTGAGCAGCGAGGATCCGGCGCTGCTCGCGGCGCGGGAACCGGCGCAGCTCGTGGAACTGATCATCGACGGCGTGCGCACTCCTCGCAGCGTCACCCCGTAAGCGGCAATCGTTTGCGCTATCCTGCGGATCATGATTCGCAGGATTGTCACGCTCGCGCTTCTTTTCGTCACGTCTCTCGTACCGGCGGCGATCGCGCAGGATCGCAGCCGGGCCGCGATCCCGGACAAGTACAAGTGGAACCTCGCCGATCTCTACGCGTCAGATGACGCGTGGCGGACGGCGAAGGAGACACTCCCGTCGCAGATCGCGACGATCGCCACGTTCAAGGGGACGCTCGGCACGTCCGCCACGCGGCTGGCCGATGCACTCGACACCGCGAACCGCATCAGCAAGGATCTCCAGCGGGTATCCGTTTACGCGAGCCTCATCTCCGATCAGGACACGCGCGTCAGCCAGTACCAGGGCATGCAGCAGGAGATGCAGCAGATCGGCGCCGCCTTCGCCGAACAAGTGTCGTTCATCGAACCGGAGATCCTGAAGATCGACAAGGCGAAGCTGGATGCGTGGCTCGCGCAGGAACCGCGGCTCAAGACGTATCAGCACTATCTTGACGACATTCAACGCCGCCAGCCGCATACGCTGAGCGATGCCGAGGAGCGCCTGCTCGCCGCCTCGTCGGTCGCCACGTCCGGAGCGTCATCGATCTACAACATCTTCTCGAATGCCGACTTTCCGTACCCGACTGTGACGTTGAGCGACCGGAAGTCTGTGAAGCTGGACTCGTCAGCTTTCAGCCTCTATCGCGGCGTCCCCAATCGCGAAGATCGCAAGAAGGTGATGGATGCGTTCTTCAACTCCCTCGGCCAATACAAGGGCACGTATGGTGCGACGCTCAATAGCCAGGTCCAGGCAAACGAGTTCTACGCGAATGCGCGGCATTACGAGGTCGCGCTCGATGCCGCGCTGGATGCGCCGAACATCCCCGCATCCGTTTACAAGCGCCTGGTCGAAGGGGTCAACCAGGGACTGCCGACCTTCCATCGGTACCTGCAGCTCCGGAAGAAGATGCTCAATCTTTCGGACCTTGCGTACTACGACCTGTATGCGCCGCTCGTCGCTTCCGCCGACCTGAGTTACACGCCGGAGGAAGCGCAGAAGAACATTCTCGCCGCGCTCGTGCCGCTCGGCCCCGATTACGTCGCCGCCATCAGGCGCGCGTTCAACGAGCGATGGATCGACCTGATGCCGAGCGAAGGCAAGCGCTCGGGCGCGTACTCGAACGGGGCCGCGTACGACGTGCACCCGTACATGCTGATCAACTTCAATGGCAAGTACACCGACATGAGCACGGTGGCGCACGAGCTGGGCCACACGATGCAAAGCTATCTCTCGAACAAGACGCAGCCGTTCCATCTCGCGAACTACCCGACGTTCGTGGCGGAAGTCGCGTCCACCTTCAACGAGGCGCTCCTGATCGATTACATGCTGAAGACGATCAAGGACGACAACACGCGCTTGTCACTCCTCGGCAATTATCTCGAAAATATCAAGGGCACGGTCTTCCGCCAGACGCAGTTCGCGGAATTCGAGCTGCGCATTCACGAGATGGCCGAGAAGAACGAGCCGATCACGGGCGAGGCGCTCGACAAGCTGTATCTTGAAATCACGCGGAAGTATTACGGCCACGACAAGAACGTCTGTCTCGTGCCGGACTACGTCGCGCACGAGTGGGCCTTCATCCCGCATTTCTATCTGAACTTCTACGTCTTCCAGTACGCCACGTCTTTCACCGCATCGGAAGCGCTCGCGTCAAAGGTGCTGGCCGGCGATACGGCCGCCACGAAGCGTTACATCGCGTTTTTATCGGCAGGTGGATCGAAGTATCCGATCGACCTCTTGAAGGATGCGGGCGTGGACATGACGACCAGCGAGCCGCTCCAGCTCACGCTGCAGAAGATGAATCGGGTGATGGACGACATGGAGAGGCTGCTCGCAAAGAGGTGAAGACGCGGCGTTGATGAGGACGGATTGTAGCCCGGAGGGCGTCCTCTCAAGAGACCACCTCTCGACGTCGACTGCACGATTTCCCCGAAAAAGGACGAGTTTCCATTGGCATCGTCATTGCCTTGTTGAGGTGGCAGGAGAGCACCATGGCAGCCAGGACCTGGTTTACGGCAGTGGCATTGATTGCGGTCGTAGGCACGCCGGCGTTCGCCGAGGAAGGGCAGCACCAGCGTCGGCGGGGGCGGGAAAACCCGTCGGCGGCACCGCAGGGGGAGCGAGCTGCCGAGCAGCCGCGTGAACGGGAACGGGCTGTGCCCCGGACAGCGGCGCCCCGGAGCGTCGAGCAGCCGCGGGCCAACGAGCAGCCGCGGGCCAACGAGCAAGCACGGAGCTACGAACAGGCACGCCGCGAAGAGCAGGCCCGGCGCGACGAACAGGCCAGGCGCGACAACCAGGCTCGCAGGAGCTACGGCGACCGCGGTCAGTACGACAGCCGCGGCCAGTACGATCGTCGCGACAACGGCCGATACGACAGCGGCCGGTATGACTCGCGGAACCGCGGCGGCTACGGCCACGCCGTGCCACGCCGGTACACCCCGCGCGTGATCCGGCCGACGATCGTGCGCGTCATTCCGTATCGCCCGTACGTATATCGTCCGAGCTGGAGCCTCGGCGTGTACTACGGATCCGGCGGCTACTACCCGTACGGCTACACGCCGCGCGGCTACTACGACCCGATTCCGGGACGTTATTACGGCGGCGTGCGCATCACGGGGGCTCCGCGCGATGCGCGGGTTTTCGCGGATGGCTATTACGTCGGGATCGTGAACGACTTCGATGGCATCTTCCAGCACATGAACCTGGAAGCAGGCCCGCACCACATCGAGATCGACCTCGGCTACGACGGCATCGAGTTCGATGTCTACGTCCGGCCCGGCGAAACGACGACGTTGCGCGCAGATGCGTACTACCGGCCGTAACTCAGCGCAGCTTCCACTTCAGTGAAGCGACGCTGAGCACGCGGTACGAATACTCGTAATAGCGCTCGGTGCGGTGAAGTCGGCCGGATACTTCGATGACCGCACCGGGCGCAACGGTGAAGCGGCGCGCCAGTCCCGCTTCCGCGTAGTCGCGGGTCCCTCGATAGAAGCTGCCGTCCCGCCGAATCGACAAGTAGTTCGCATCCCCCTCATCCTTGATGAAATCCTTTCCACGCCATGCCAGTGCGTGCGCGCGCCAGCCGCCGCGCTCCGCGGCGATTCGCGCGAAAAATGCGCGACCGTTGCGGTCCAGCGCCGGCTGCTGGCGATCAGCTACAGATTTCGACACGAGGCCGAATGCTTCCAACGACATGCGAGTCTTACGCAGCGGCGCGCCGTACGCCATGCCGACGGCGGCCGCGGCGCTGTCGTCCACAGGGCCCGACGCAAACAGCTGCCCACCTTCATGGACGACGTGAACCTGCACGGGTAGTGAGAATCCTCGTCGCGCGATCACGCGGGCGTTGAGGCCACCGTCGAATCGCTCGCGATGTGCCGGTGTATTCAACTGCTGCCATTCGAGCCAGATGCTGTGGGTAACCGCGGCGCCGCGAAAATCCCACTGCAAGCCCGCCTCGTACGGACGTTCGAATGCCAGCGTCTCGCGCTGGAGCGGCGGCAAGAGGCCGTGTCCGACTTCCTTCGCGGGTAATGTGCCAAACACAAACGTGGACCGCTTTCCTTTTACGGTCATGGCGATCACCGGCCTTGCCTGCTCGAACGCCTTTTCGGATCCGAACCGCTGGTTGCCGAAGGCGCCCAACGAGATCGTTGCCCGCGGGTTCAGCTCGAAATCGACGAAGACCCTCGCCGCGGCGCCGAAGATCGTTTCCCCTTCACGAAAAGGGTTGCGGAACTCCGTGTTGTCGCCGTACAAGAGGACATCGGATCGCAGTGTGACCTTCTCCTGCGCGCAGACCGCGCGCCCGGCCAGCAACGGCAGCAGCGCGGCGAGCACCCCGGCACGCGCGAAGATGCGCATGCGCCCTACGATACTCCACGCCTTTCTGCTGGTTTTCGCCGGCGTCATTCCCGCGCGCGCGCAGTCACGCGCGCCCGCGACGGATCCCTTCGCAAAGGGGCGATGGCATTTCGAGACCGAAGCCCTCGCCGCGATCGAGGCATGGAACTACAACATCTCTCACGAAGAGGTGTACGGGCTCACTGAAGCTGTCACGTATGGCGTCCGGGACGGACTCGTGCTCCGCGGCGCGCAGCGGCTCGCGTACGTATCGCAGCGAGCGGAAGACGCGGTGGTGCTCGGCCTGACGATGGGCGTGCGCACGCGCATCGCGCAACGCGGCCGCGTGACGGCGTTCCTCCAGGGGGACCTGGGCATCTCGCACACCGCCATCGCCACTCCGCCCCGCGGCACGCGGTTCAACTATCTCGCTATTGGCGGAGGCGGCGCGATGGTGCGTGTGAACTCACGCCTTCATGTCTTCTCCGCGCTGCAACTGATGCACATTTCGAACGCGGGACTCAAAGGCCCCGGCCGAAATCCAGATATCGAGACGATCGGCCCGACGCTCGGCATGCTGCTGCGCTTCTGAGTAAGATCAGGGCCGCTGATGGCCCGAACCGAACTCAAACTTCTGAAAGAGCGCAAGCTCGCCGAGCTGATCACGCCGCCCCGCGGCAGCGGCGTCCTCGAGGCAAGCGGCGTGGTCCGCAAGGGGGGCGCGTTCTACGTCATCTTCGATAATGTCCGCAGGGTCGCGCGGATCGATCCGGGACTGTCCACCTCCTCGGATCGGAATGGATGGTTCGGAAAAAAGCGCAGCGGCGAGGGCTACGAGGACATTGCTTATAGCCCGCAGCTGAAACGGTTCTACCTGCTCGTCGAGGGAGAGAAGCACCCGGACGGAACCTACAAGGCCCTCATCGACGAATGCGACGAATCCGGCAATTTCAAGGGGCGCCGGTGGGTGGACTTCCCCTTCAAGAAACGCAACACGGGGTTCGAAGGGTTGAGCGCGATCCGGTGGAAAGGAACCGATTACCTGCTCGCGCTCTGCGAAGGCAATCGCTGCAAGTCGGGGCGCCGCGGGCGCGCAGGTGCCGGCGGTCGCATCCAGGTACTCGTCCGCAAAGGACGCATGTGGGTGTCCATCGCATGCATCAAGCTCCCGAAGACGCTGAACTTCGAGGATTATTCCGCGGTCTCGCTGCGCGGGACTCGCATCGCCGTCGTGTCGCAGATGACGTCGCGCTTGTGGATCGGACGGCTGCGACCCGGCACCTGGACGATCGCCGGCCGCGGGCGCGAATACGACTTCCCGCGTACGAAACGCGGCAAGCCGAAGTACTGCACGGTCGAAGGGTTCTGCTGGCTCTCGGATACGAGATTCGTGGCGGTGTCGGACTTGTCGAAATCCCGTTACCGTAAGGGCTGCGGGAAGAAGGATCAGTCAATCCACTTGTTTGCTATCCCATCCTGATTCGGACGCCGCATGAGCCTGCAGCGTCTCCCGTTCCTGCTCGTCGCGATCGCCCAGGTCTCGGCGCAGAACCCGTCGCCGATGTCCGACTCCACTCGGCCGCACACCCGTGTGGAGCGGTACGAGCCGCCCGGACGCCGCGCGGCGTTGTCGCTCGGCACGCTCTACGTTCCTGCTGCATTTGACGCGGCGAAGCCGTTTCCGCTGATCGTCCACTTTCACGGTGCGGCGTGGGTGCTCGAGCACCACGCGCGCGAACACCTGCCTCAGGCCGTGCTGGTCAGCGTCCAGATCGGATCCGGATCTCGCGTCTACGCCGATGCTTTTGCCGACTCCGCACGTTTTTCCGCATTGCTGACGGAGATCTCGTCGAAGCTTCGCGAACTCACCGGGCGAGCCGCGACGCCGGAGTCGATCGTGCTGAGCTCGTTCAGTGCCGGCTACGGAGCAATCCGATCCATCCTCGCGCGTCCGGATCACTTCCGGCGTATCGACGCCGTCATCCTTGCAGATTCCCTGCACGCGTCGTATGCGGGCGACGCTGCGGCGCCGCGCGCCTCGGATCTTCCGCTCGACGAGAGCGTACTGGAACCGTTTTTTAGATTTGCGGAGGAAGCAGCCGCAGGAAGAAAACGGATGTGGGTCACGCATTCCGAGGTGTATCCGGGTACATATGCGAGCACCACGGAGACCGCTGACGCTCTGCTACGCCGCCTGTCGCTCCCTCGCCGGGCAATCCTGAAGGCCGGACCAGTCGGCATGCAGCAGCTGAGCGAAGCCACGCGCGCCAATTTCCACCTCGCCGGATATGCAGGCAATTCTGCGCCGGACCACATGGATCATCTGTACGCGCTCGGCGACCTCCTTGCGGAAATCGCCGGAGGCAAATCGTGAGCAAGATGCGCTCGCTGAAATCGAGCGCGGCGTTCGAGACGTTCGTGGTTGACCAGCTGGCGAGTCTCGGCGATATCACGCCGAAAAAGATGTTCGGCGGCGTGGGACTTTATTGTGACGGCATCTTCTTCGGCATCATCGCGCGCGACGCGCTGTATCTGAAGGTTGACGCCAGCACGCGCGGCGCGTACGAAGCCATCGGATCGGCGCCGTTCAAACCCTACCCCGATCGATCGGGGACGATGCAGTACTACCAGGTGCCAGTGGACGTCCTCGAGAGCGCGCCGGAGCTCGTGCGCTGGGCGCGTAAGGCGGTCGCTGTCGCCCGAAGCCAGGCCTGAAGCTCGCCGCCACGTCGCCAGACCGCGCTATCCCAAAATTTCACTGTGCGTCTTGAAGGTGGACGGCGGTGACGCTGGAAAAACGACGAATTTCCCCGCCGATTGCAAGCATGAGCTGGCGCGGTCCTTGCCTTGCCTCGTACGCCATGTTTCAGGTCACGCTCGTCGATCACGTACGTCTGAGCTTTGCGAGCGTGATTGCCGCCTACGAGGCCCACGCCGACGCCGCCGCAAAAATGGCCAGATGGAACTCGTACGCGAAGCTAATTCTGCTGTCACTGTCAGGCCTGGCCACTATCTTCGGCGCCATCGCGACGCAGGCGGGATTCGGATGGCAGGTCGCGACTGCGATCCTTTGCGCCGCCGTGTTCGGCACGTCCGCCGCGTACGTTTCGCTCAACCAGCAGCCGCTGATGTACGGCCATCGGGTGAGCGCGGCGAAGCTGTGGGTGATCTGCGAGAAATACCGCGCGCTGCTCGCCGAGATGAAGGAAGACCGCATCGACCTGCCGACGCTGCAGGACCGGCGCAACGCGCTCGTCAACGAGACGGCGTCGGTACTCGAACAGGCGGCGCCGGACGATCGCTATACGTTCGAGATTGCACGACAGGCGCTGTCCGGCCCGAAAGGCGCGGGCTACCCGGACTCGCTGATCGATCGGTACCTCCCCGCAGGACTGCGGAAGGAGCCATCGCGGCCGGAGCCAGCGGAACACCGAGCGTCTCCGGCAGCGTAATCGGCGTCGCACCCGACACGACCGCGAGCCACGCCGGCGGACTGCCGAACGGATACGTTCCCAGGATTAACACCGGCGTTCCCGGCATCATCACTTCGCGGTGGCTGTCGTCGAGACTCCACTGCTCTCCCCATCCGTACAGCCACTGCGCGTCTCTCGCGAGCATTCGGACGCACGCGTGGCTGGCCGGATAACCCGGCAGATCGAACAGGTGGAACGAGACGCCGCGCTCGTTCACGAAGTTGAAGTACCACTCCAGCAGCCAGTCTTCATCGTCCGTGCTGCGGCGGCTGCGCGCGCGCCAGGTGAGATTGAACGTGCCGTCTGGCGTCGGCGTCTCCTTGCGTCCGGTACTTACCGGTCCCCATCGCACGAGCGTTCCCTTCTCGTACGCGCCGAATGCCTGCATCGCCTGGTGAACGACGAGTGCTTTCGGGTACGTCTCCGCCGCAGGCCATGTCTCCGGAAACGGGCTATCGGCGAGCGGATTGTCCGCCCACGTCTCGGGCACGATCAGCCCGGGCACCGGCGGATCCGCGCGAATCAAATGCTCGCGGTCCCGGCGGTTCAGCATTTCGAGGATATCGATCTGCGCGGGAGTGAACCGCTTCGCGAGTTCAGCCGAGGTCTTCGGACTGGGCTCGAACCGGTACGCGGACACGCGCGTCTGTGCCTCGAGCCGCGTCACAGCGAGAAGCAGGATCGCTGCAAGCGCGAATCCCCGCGTCATTCCTTGGCGGGCATTGCCGGATTTCCGGCGTTTGCCTCGCCTGCGCATCCGGACAGTTTGACCGCGAGCGCCTCCAATTGTTCCATCGGCTCGCGCTGCCGGCGAATATCACGCAACCATTGTGACCCGATCCTGCCCGCCGACATGAACCTTGCCCTTGAGGAAGGCCCCATCCTCAACCCTGGCGGCCGGCGCATGCAGATCGCCGTCGACTTCCGCGCCGGCGCGAAGCTCGATCCGCCGCTCGGCGGCCAATGAGCCTTGCACCGTGCCGGCAACGACAATGCCGGCGGCGGCGATGTCGGCCGCCACGTGGGCGCCGGCGTGAATCGTCACGGTCTGTCCCTGGGCATCGATCGAGCCGTGCACCTGGCCCGCAATTGACAGCGGTTCCTGCGCGGTGATCTCTCCCTTGATGATGAGTGTCGACCCGGGCTGCGCGTTCTGCATGCGCCCGCAGATGGCAAGGCACGTACCAGGACGAAACAAGGGATTTCCTCGCACGACAGTGGCGCTGCCGGCTGGAGCGATCACGATTACGTGACCGGAGTACCTCTACTTGGATCGGAATCGAAAGATTCTCGGAACTCCGCCGGTGAGTTCGATCTCGGGCGGCGGCGTCATTTCGACCGCCGCGTGCTCACCATCGAGTGCGTATTCGCTCACGGCGCGCACGCCTCGCGGGAACGTCACGGCGACCCGCTGGCTTTCAGTGCGGTTCCACGCCATGCGCGCCAGCTCGCTGATTACTTGTAGCGGACGCCGTGCTTCATCACCAGATCGACGCGCTGTAGCAGTGAGATGTAGCGCAGCGCATCGCCGCGCGCGGCGATGATGTCGGCGTACTTGCCGGCGCTCACGGTGCCGACCTTCGAATCCATCTTCATCGCCACTGACGGCCAGTAGGTGGCCGCGCGAATCGTGGTAATCGGATCCACGCCGAGGACGTTGACCCACGCGTCCAGCTCCCGCCACGTCGAATGCGTGTGGAAGTTCATGGGGATCCCGCTGTCGGTGCCAATCAGCTGGACGACGCCTGCGTCGCGGAGCTGCTTGAACTTGTGCGCGAGTGTCGGACGCCTGGCAGCCGTCAGCTGGAAGTACGGCAGGCGGTCGGGATGTTCGAGCGACTTCTTGATGTCCGCAACGATCGCGTCGGGAAGTCCCTCGTGCCATGCGGGATCGTCCAGCGCCTCGGGATTGTCCCGCAGGTACTCGTAGTTCAGCAGCCCTTCGATCGTCGGCGTCCAGTAGAGCGGACCGAGACTCATCTTCGCGGTCCGCTCGCGGATCATCGCGATGATGTCGTCGGGGTAGGCAGGAGCCGTCGCGAGCCCCGTGTGCTCGAAGCAATCCACACCAGCCATCAACCCGCGCCGGATCTCCTCCGGCCGATGCGAGTGCGCGACGACGGGTTTGCCGTTCTTGTGCGCTTCGTCCACCACGGCGCGCACCTCCTCCATCGTCATTTGATCCTGATCGATCAGCTTGACGACGTCGACGCCGGCGTCGGCGATCTTCCTGACCTTCGCGCGGCCATCATCCGGTCCCTTCACGCCCCAGCGGTACGCTTCGGTGTTCGGATAAGGCTCGTGCTGGATGAATGGGCCGGAGACGTACAGCGTGGCGCCCGTCAGCTTTCCTTCGTTGATGCGGTTGCGAACGTTGATGCTCGCCTCGAGCGGGGCGCCGAGATCGCGAGCGCTCGTGACGCCTGACATCAGCAGCTGCTTCGCCGCGGCCGGCATGATCACGGACTCGAACTGCGATGCGTAAGCCTTGTCCCAATGGTCGTAGTCGGCGTGGCCGACGATCATCGTGTGCACGTGCATGTCCCAGAGGCCTGGCAGCACGGTCATACCTTCCGTGGAGATCACTTCGGCTCCGGAGGGAACCGCAAGCGTGCCGACCTGTCCGACGGCCGAGATCCTGTCACCGTCGATCAGGATGACGCTGTTCTGGATCGGTGGCCCTGCGAAGCCGTCGACGAGCGTTCCGCCGACGAGCGCCTTCATTTTCGGCGGTGTCCGCGGCGATTGCGCGGAGCTCGTGACGCCGAGCGCGATGAGCAGGGCTGCGGCAGCGACGCGTTTCATGGCGTGCCGATCAGTCCATGTGGGCGCGAATCTGGTGATTCAGGTGGTGCAGCTGCCGGCGGATCGACTTGAGCCGCATGCGGTCGTGCACGTCGAGGGCGCGGTCCCGTTCGGCCTTGAGGGCGCGCATCTGCGCCTTGACGGTCGTCTTGTCAATGCCGTGCACTTCGTGGTGTTCGTGGGTGTCG
>DASPXV010000077.1:0-5610 GCA_035637115.1 Vicinamibacterales bacterium | reverse complement strand
CGCGCACGCGCGCTTCGGCCCCCTTGATCGTCTGATTGGTGATCACGACTTGCCTCACCAGCGCATCGAGCTCTCCATCGTTGAACACCTCCCACCAGTCCCCGCGCGGGCGCTCGTCTCGCGGCTCGGCTTGCTTCCAGCCTTGCGCTTCCTTGTACGCCGAGGGCGTCTCTACGGGTGGGCGCACGTAGTTCGGCCCGACCGAGCAGGCGGCGAGCCCCGCGATCGCGCAGATGAGCGACGCCTCACGCGTATGGCGCGAGACGAAAGTCGGCTTCAGCATTTCGGCCATCGAACCTAATCACCGGGTTCGGCCGCCGGCGTCGGCAAGAGGCCCCGGCGCTGGCGGATGCGCCGCGCCCACAAGCTGAACCGGTCCAGATACAGATAGACAACCGGCGTGGTGAAGAGCGTCAGCAACTGGCTCAAGATCAATCCGCCGACGATGGAGATGCCGAGAGGCTGGCGGAGCTCCGCGCCGTCTCCCGTACTCACCGCGAGCGGCACTGCGGCAAGAAGCGCCGCCATCGTCGTCATCATGATCGGCCGGAAACGCAGGAGGCACGCCTCGAAGATCGCGTCACGCGAATTCTTGTGGTGATGGCGTTCGGCCTCCAGCGCGAAGTCGATCATCATGATGGCGTTCTTCTTGACGATGCCGATGAGCAGGATGACGCCGATCAGTGCGATGACGCTGAACTCGGTGCGAAACAGCATCAGGGCCAGGAGCGCGCCGATGCCCGCCGAAGGGAGCGTCGAAAGGATCGTGATCGGGTGCACATAGCTCTCGTAGAGCACGCCCAGCACGATATATACGGTGAGGAGCGCGGCGAGAATGAGCCAGGGCTGGCTCTTGAGCGAATCCTGGAATGCGCGCGCCGTCCCCTGGAAACTGCCGCGAATGCTCGCCGGCACACCGATTCGCGCCAGCGCGTTCTCGATTGCATGCGTCGCCTGCCCGAGCGAGGTCCCTTCCGGGAGATTGAAGGAAATCGTCGATGCGACGAACTGCGATTGATGATTCACTCCGAGCGCGGTATTGGTCGGTGCGTAGCGCGCAAACGCCGACAAGGGAACCTGCGCGCCCCGGGAGGTGCTCACATAGACATGATCGAGCGAGGCGGGTGATTGCCAGTATTCCGGCGCGGCCTCCATGACGACGTGATACTGGTTGAGCGCCGAATAGATGGTCGAGACCTGGCGCTGGCCGAAGGCGTCGTCCAGCGTCGTGTCGATCAGCCTCGGCGAGACGCCCAGCCGCGCCGCGGTGTCGCGATCGATCACCAGCGACGTCTGCAGCCCTTTGTCCTGCTGGTCGGTATTGACGTCGACCAGCTCGGGAAGCTGGCTCATCGCCTGCCGGATGCGCGGCTCCCAGGTGCGCAGCTCGTCCAGATCGTCGGCCTGCAAGGTGTACTGATACGTCGCATTGGCCTGCCGGCCGCCGACGCGTATGTCCTGGGTCGGATTCAGGAAGAGGTTCGCGCCGGGCTCGTTCGCGAGCTTGATGCGCAAGCGCGCGATGATCTTGTCCGCGGATTCCTTGCGCTCCGACAGGGGCTTGAGCTGGACGAACATCACTCCGGTGTTGCGCTGCTGCCCGCCGGTGAACGCCACGACGTTTTCTACCGCCGGATCGGCGCGGACGATGTCGACGAAGCTCGCGAGCTTCGGCCGCATGGCCTGAAAGGAGATGCTCTGGTCGGCCTGGATGAAACCTTGGAGCCGGCCCGTGTCCTGTTGGGGAAAGAATCCCTTGGGAATGATGACGTACAAATAGACATTCAGACACACCGTCACCAAAAGGACCAGCATGACGATCAGGCCGTGATCGAGCATCCAGCCGAGACTTCGCTCGTAGCCGTGACGCATCGATTCGAATGCTCTTTCGCTCCAGGCATGAAAACGGCCGTGGCGCCGGTCCTTCTCGGGGCGCAGCAGCCGAGAGCACATCATCGGCGTCATCGTGAGCGACAGAATCAGCGAGATGAGAATGGCGACCGACAGCGTCACCGCAAACTCGCGGAAATAGCGGCCGACGATACCCCCCATCAGCAGGATAGGGATGAAGACCGCGATCAGCGACAGGCTCATCGACAGGACGGTGAAGCCGACCTCGCGCGCGCCCTGCAACGCGGCCTTCATCGGCGGCATGCCTTCCTCGATGTGACGCGAAACGTTTTCGAGGACGACGATGGCATCGTCGACGACGAAGCCGGTGGCGATCGTCAGCGCCATCAACGAGAGATTGTTGAGGCTGAAACCGAAGAGATACATGGCGCCGAAAGTCGCGATCAGCGACACCGGCACGGCGACACAGGGAATCAATGTCGCCCGCCAGTTGCGCAGGAAGAAGAACACGACCAGCACGACCAGGCACACGGCGATGACCAGCGTGCGCTCAACGTCGCGTAGCGAAGCGCGGATCGTTCTCGTGCGCTCCATGACGACGTCGAGCTTGATCGCGGTCGGGATCGAGGCGCGAAGCTGCGGCAGCATCGCGGTGATGCTGTCGACAGTCTCGATGATGTTCGCGTTCGGCTGGCGGCTGATGATGATCAGCACGGAGGGCTTGCCGTTGGACGATCCGGCATTGCGCAAATCCTGCACCGAATCCACGACCTCGCCCAGGTCGGTCAGTTTGACGGCCGCTCCATTGCGGTACGCGACGATCAGCGGCAGATAGTCGGCAGCCTTCTTGGCCTGGTCGTTGGCGTAAATTTGCCAGTGGCGGTCGCCTTCCTCCAGCGCTCCTTTCGGGCGGTTGGCGTTGGTCGCCGCAAGCACGGCGCGCACGTCCTCGAAGCCGATGCCGTATTTGTTGAGCGTCTGCGGGTTGAGCTCGACGCGCACCGCCGGCAACGAGCTGCCTCCCACCTGGACCTGGCCCACGCCGGCGAGCTGCGAGAGCTTCTGCGCGATGATCGTCGAGCCCGCGTCGTACATCTGCCCCTGCGTCATCGTGTCGGAAGTCAGCGCGAGGATCATGATCGGCGCGTCGGCGGGATTCACTTTCCGGTAGGTCGGATTGCTGGGAAGCCCCGTCGGCAGCAGGCTCCGGGCGGCGTTGAGCGCGGCCTGCACGTCGCGCGCCGCGCCGTCGATGTCGCGGTTGAGCTCGAACTGCAGCGTGACGCGGGTCGAGCCGAGCGAGCTGTTCGACGTCATCTCGGTGACGCCGGCGATGCGGCCCAGCGAGCGTTCGAGCGGGGTGGCAACCGTCGCGGCCATTGTTTCCGGGCTCGCGCCGGGGAGCGACGCCTGCACCGAGATCGTCGGAAAGTCGACCTGCGGTAACGGCGACACCGGCAAAAGCCGAAACGCGGCTGCGCCGGCGAGCGCCAGCCCGATGGTCAACAAGGTCGTGGCTACCGGCCGATCGATAAAGGGCGCGGACAGGTTCACCTGCCAATCGCGGGCCTTTGCGTCCTTGTCTGCCATTTCAATCGCCGGGCATCGGCGCGGGTCCGGGCTTCTGCTTGCGACCGCGGCGTTGTTCGACCCGGCGTGCGAGCCGGTCGAAGGCGAGGTAGATCACCGGCGTCGTGAAGAGCGTCAGCACCTGGCTCACGATCAATCCGCCGACCATCGTGATCCCGAGCGGATGCCGCAGCTCGGAACCCACCCCCCAGCCGAGCATCAGCGGCAGCGCGGCCAGGAGCGCCGCCATCGTCGTCATCATGATCGGACGAAAGCGCAACAGGCACGCCTGATAGATTGCCTCGCGCGGCGGCTTGCCTTCCTTGCGTTCCGCATCGAGCGCGAAGTCGATCATCATGATCGCGTTCTTCTTGACGATGCCGATGAGCAGCACAATGCCGATGATGGCGATGACGCCGAGATCGTGGCGGGAGATCATCAACGCGAGCAATGCGCCGACGCCGGCGGAGGGCAGCGTCGAAAGAATCGTGATGGGATGGATATAGCTCTCGTAGAGGACGCCCAGCACGATGTACACGGTGATGATCGCGGCGAGAATCAGCCACAGCTCGTTGGCGAGCGACCCGCGAAAGGCCGCGGCCGCGCCCTGAAACTGGATCTGCGCGCTTGCGGGAAGATTGATGTCCTGCTGGACTTTCTCGATCTCCTTCACCGCGTCGCCGAGGGATGCCCCGGGCGCGAGATTGAACGAGATTGTGGCGGACGGAAATTGGCCGATATGGTTGACGAGCAAAGGCGCGGCGTGCTCGGTGATCCGCGCGATTGCGGTCAGCGGCACCTGCTGCGACACCTGCTGGCTCACGGGAGCGGCCGACGAGGTCGAGACTCCCGCGCCGGGGGCCGCCAGCGCCGCGGAAGCGTTACCGCCGCTCGCGCTCGCCGTCGCTCGGGCAGCGGGCGCCGCGGGCGTTCCTGGATTGGCCGCGGAAACGTAGATCTGCGCGAGTGCCTCGGGGCCGCGCTGGAACTCGGGCTTCACTTCCAGGACGACGCGATACTGATTGGTCTGGGTAAAGATCGTCGACACCAGCCGCTGCCCGAACGCGTTGTAGAGCGCGTTGTCCACGGCCGCGGGCGTAATGCCGAAGCGACTCGCGGTTGCGCGGTCGATGTCGACGAACACCTGCAGGCCGCCGTTCTGCAGATCGGTCGCCACGTCGGCGAGTTGGGGTAACTGGCGCAGGCGATCGACGATCCTGGGCACCCACAGTGCAAGCTCGTCGGGGTTGGCATCCTCGACCGTGAACTGGTACTGCGTCCGGCTGACTCGATCCTCGATGGTCAGATCCTGCACCGGCTGCATGTAGAGCGTGATCCCCTCGACGTGGGCGAGCCGGGTCTGCAGATTGTGGATCACCTCTTCCGCGCGGGCGCTGCGCTTGGCGAGCGGTTTCAGGTTGATCAGCATGCGCCCGCTATTGAGCGTCGTATTCGTTCCATCGACGCCGATGAACGATGAAAGGCTCTCCACAGAAGGGTCCTGCAGAATGATTCGCGCGAGCGCCTGCTGCCGCTCGGACATCGCCGAGAAAGAGACCGTTTCCGGCGCCTCGGTGATGCCCTGGATCGCGCCGGTGTCCTGGACGGGAAAGAAGCCCTTGGGAATGAAGATGTAGAGCACGATCGTCAGGATCAGCGTGACGATCGCCACGATCAGGGTGGCGCCCTGCCGATCCAGCACCCAGTTGAGCATGTCGCCGTAGCGATCGATGACCCGCTCGTAGACCTCGCCGCTCTTCCGATAGAAGCGGCTCTGTTGCTCCTTCTCCGTGTGGCGCAGGAACCGCGCGGACATCATCGGCGTCAGCGTCAGCGACACGACCGCCGAGATCAGGATCGAGATCGCGAGGGTGATCGCGAACTCGCGGAAAAGCCGGCCGACGACGTCCCCCATGAACAGCAGCGGGATCAGGACGGCGATCAACGAGATCGTCAGCGAGATGATCGTGAATCCGATCTGCTCCGCGCCTTTGAGCGCGGCTGCTAGCGGCTTGTCGCCGGCCTCGATGTAGCGGGCGATGTTCTCGATCATGACGATCGCGTCGTCGACGACGAAGCCGGTCGCGATCGTCAATGCCATCAAGGTCAGGTTATTGATGGAAAAGCCTGCGAGGTACATCACCCCGAAGGTACCGATCAACGACAGCGGAACCGCGACGCTCGGGATGA
>DASPXV010000076.1:0-54467 GCA_035637115.1 Vicinamibacterales bacterium | reverse complement strand
CGTTAAAGTTAATCCAGACGATGCCGCCAACCACCACGATGAAACGCATCGCCGGAGAACTGGGCGTGTCGATCACGACCGTCTCCAAGGTGCTGAACAACCGCGACGACATCGGCGACGCCACGCGCGCGCGCGTGCTCGCCAAGGTCGCCGAACTCGGCTACCAGCCCAACGCCGTCGCGCGCAGCCTCACGCTCCGCCGCACTCACACGCTCGGCGTCGTCATTCCGGATCTGATGCACTCGTTCTTCGTCGAAATCGTGGCGGGCCTCGAGAGCGTCGTCAACGCGCGCGGCTACGGACTCCTATTGTGCAGTTCGTCGGAGGACCCGGCCAAGGAACGCCAGGAGCTTGATATGCTCCGGCAGCGCCAGGTGGACGGCATCGTCCTCGGATCCGCGAGCGCCTCCGGCAACACAGATCTGCTCCAGCGGCTCACGACGCTCGGCATGGGGATCGTGATGATCGACCGTGACGATCACCCGGATGTCCGGTGCGACCGCGTCGTCACGGACGATCAGGAAGTTGGACGGCTTGCGGCGGCCCATCTCATCGCGCAGGGGCGCAAGGCGATCGCCCACATCACCGGCACCTCCGTGGTCCACGCCAAACGGCGCGCCGATGGATACCGCGCGGCGTTGAAGGCGGCGGGAATCAAGGGAAAGCCGGAGTGGATGGTGCGAGGCGGCTTCAAGGAAGCGGACGGATATCGAGGCATGACGAAGCTGCTCGCGTTGAAGCCGCGCATCGACGCCGTGTTCGCCGCGAATGATCCGTCCGCAATCGGCGCCATGAAGGCGATCTGGGATGCCGGGCTGCGCGTGCCCGAGGACATCGCGGTCGTCGGCGCCGGTGACATCGCGTTGGGCGACCTGCTGCGTGTGCCCCTGACGACGATCAGCTGGTCGCGCGAGGAGCAGGGAAAAGCGGCCGCGCAACTGCTGCTCGATCGCGTCGAATCGGACTCCGACGACAAGCCGGTGCGCCCGCGCCGCGTGATCATCCCGCCGCAGCTCGTGGTGCGGCGATCGAGCGGCGGAAAGTGATCAAGGCTGGCGTCGTCGTCGCGGCAGTCCTGCTGTGGCTCGCGCCCGGCGCAGCGCAGTTCGATTCGGCAAGCGAACGCGCGCGAGTGCTGGCGGCCGCGAACCGCTATCTGAAGGAGGCGCCGATTACGGTGACGGCGTCCCGCTCCCCGCGCAGCGCCGGCGGTCCTCACGACTATTTTTCCGAAGGGGACTACTGGTGGCCGGATCCGCAGAATCCTGACGGTCCGTATATCCAGAAGGACGGCCTCAGCAATCCAGGCAACTTCAACGATCACCGGCGCGCGTTGATGCGCCTCTCGGTGCAGATGCCGGCACTGGTGGCCGCCTACACGATCACGAAAAACCAGAAGTACGGATTCCAGGCGGAGCGGCACGCGCGCGCGTGGTTCATCTCGCGCGCCACGCGCATGACGCCCGCGCTTCGCTACGCGCAGGCGATCCACGGCCGTTCGACGGGTCGCGGCACCGGCATTATCGACACGATCCACCTCGTCGAGGTCGCGCGCGCGCTGGAGCGCCTCGATGGCGCGAAGGACTGGTCGCACGACGACGCCGTGGTGACGCGGCGATGGTTCGAGGAGTATCTCGAGTGGCTGACCACCGATCAGTACGGCAAGGACGAGCGTGATGCGACGAACAACCACGCGACCTGCTGGGTGATGCAGGTCGCTGCGTTCGCGCATTACACGGGAAACGAGCCCCTGATGCGCGATTGCCGGAACCGCTTCAAGACGGTGCTGCTGCAGCAGATGGCGCCCGACGGCAGTTTTCCGCGCGAGCTCGGTCGCACCAAGCCATACGGCTATTCCCTCTTCAACCTCGAGGCCATGGCAACCATCTGCCAGATCCTCTCGACCCCGGAGGACGACCTGTGGACGTTCGAGCTTCCCGACGGGCGTGGGATGCGGAAGGCGATGGCGTTCATGGCGCCATACATCCGCGACAAGAAATCATGGCCGAAACCTCCGGACGTAATGTACGACTCGAACTGGCCGATGCGGCAGGCGAGCCTGCTCTTCGCCGGCGTCGCGTTGAAAGAGCCCTCTTACTTGGAATTGTGGTCGTCGCTGCCGGCGGACTCGGAGGTGGAAGAAGTCATCCGCAACTTCTTCATCCGGCAGCCGCTGCTCTGGTTCGATTAGAGAGTCCCGACGGACACGTTGCATTCGAGCTGAAAACAGATCGCAACGCTCCGCTGCAGTATCGAATCACGCGCGATGGAGCCCCGGTCGTCGACTGGTCGCATTGCGGCATCATCGTGGACGGAGCCGATCTGGCGACGAATGCGATCGCCAGCGATCGCGGGGCGCGCACCAGCACCAATGCCACATATCCGACGCGCGGCGTGCATTCCATGGCGCATGACCGCGGCAACAACGAGACGTTCACTTTTCAGCAGGACGGTACCGGGGCGCGCTTCTCCGTGCAGGTGCGCGTGTTCAACGATGGCGCCGGGTTCCGATTCCTCGTGCCCGGCACCGGTATGCGGACACCCGATGAGGCGACGGCGTTCACACTCCCCGGCGGGTCCGTCACGTGGTCACACGATCTGCACGGTCACTATGAGGCGACGTACGTAAAGCGCGTCATCGAGGATGTTCCGGCGGGAGACTGGGCGGCGCCGCCGCTGACCTACAAACTGCCCGGCGGATTGGGCTACGCGTCAATCACCGAGGCGGCCTTGACCGGTTTCGCGGGGATGGCGCTGCAGGCGGATGGGCACAACGGCTATGCGGCGCGCCTCGGTCATGCGCATCCTGTTTCCTATCCGTACGCGTTGCGCTATTCGGCAGAAGACGTCGCAAGGCTGTCAAAGCCCGCGGCGATATCCGGTCCCATCGAGACGCCCTGGCGTGTCGTGCTCGTATCCGCCGATCTCAATGGTCTCGTCAACAACGACGTCCTTCACAACCTCGCGCCGCCGCCGGATCCCGCGCTTTTTCCGCAGGGCCTCGACACGCCGTGGCTGCGTCCCGGCCGCGCCGTGTGGCGCTACCTCGATGGCGGCGACAACACGTACGAGGGCTTGAAGGGCTTCACCGATCTTGCCGCAAAGCTCGGATTCGAGCATCACGTCGTCGAGGGCGTGTGGAGCCGGTGGACGCCGGAGCAGTTGAAGGCGTTCGTCGACTATGCGAGCGAGCGGCACGTGGGCGTCTGGCTGTGGAAGCACAGCCGCGATCTGCGGACACTGGAAGCGAGGACGGAATTCTTCGAGCTGTGCAAGCGCAACGGCGTCGTCGGGGCGAAGATCGATTTCTTCGATCACGAAGCGAAGGAAGTGATCGACCTGTACGACGCGATCCTGCGCGAGGGGGCTCGGTATCACTTGATGTTCGACTTCCACGGAGCGAACAAACCGACGGGGCTCGATCGCACGTGGCCGAACGAGCTGACGCGCGAGGCGATTTACGGATTCGAGCACCGCGGGACGGCGCCGTGGGGGCCGCACAACACGACCGTGCCGTTCACGCGTTTTCTCGCGGGTGGCGCGGACTACACGCCGACTGTGTTCGGCGATCGACGTCGCGAGACGTCGTGGACGCACCAGGTCGCGACCGCCATCCTGTTCACCTCGCCGCTGCTGGTGTACGGCGGACATCCGCAGAGTTTCCTCGACAGTCCCGCGGTCGAGATCCTGCGCGCGATTCCGTCCACCTGGGACGAGACGATCGTGCTGCCGCCGAGTGAAATCGGCGAGGTCGCCGTCATGGCGCGGCGCAAGGGTCGCGACTGGTTCCTCGCGGCCGCGAACGGCACCGACGCGCGCACGGTCCGCGTCCCGCTCGCGTTTCTCGGCCCCGGCCGCTTCCGCGCCACGCTCGCCCGCGACGAGCCGGCGAACGCCGCGGCCCTGAAGGTAGAGCGGACGACCGTGTCGTCCACCGACGTCCTGACCCTCACCCTCCGCTCCGGCGGCGGCTTCGCGGCCCGCCTGGGGTCTGAACCCAAACGGGCGGCAAGCGGCGCAAAACGCGTCAGGGATTTTCGAGAGTGAATGTGTTCCATGCCCCCGGGCGTATCAATTTAATCGGCGAACACACGGACTATAACGACGGCTTCGTGATGCCCGTCGCCATCGATCGCTACACGACGGTGACCGCCGCCGCACGCGGAGATCGGCGGCTCAACCTCTCGTCGGACGGATACAGCGACCGCGTCGAGATCGACCTGGACGCAATCGGGAATGGGCCGACGGGCAGCTGGAGTGATTACGTTCGCGGCGTCGCCGCGGTCCTCGAACGGCGCGGACACAGACTGATGGGCGCGGATCTCGCGATCGCGAGCGACGTGCCGGCGGGTGCGGGACTGAGCTCCTCTGCCGCGCTTGAAGTCAGCACGGGCTACGCGCTCCTCACCATCGCCGGCCATCCGATCGATCTGACGGACCTCGCGCTCGCGTGCCAGCAGGCAGAGCACGACTTCGCCGGCACGCGCTGCGGAATCATGGACCAGTTCATCGCCTGCCACGGGCGCGAGGGGCACGCGCTCCTGCTCGATACGCGGACCCTGAACGCCACGTGGCTGCCGGTTCCCTCGAACGTTGCCGTCGTCGTCTGCAACACCATGACGAAGCACGCCCTTGCGAGCGACGGCTACAACGAGCGCCGCGCCGACTGCGAGGCGGGCGTACGCGCGCTCGCGGTGCGACTGCCCCGCATCCGCGCGTTGCGCGATGTGACCTTTGCGGACCTGCAGGCGAACCGCGACGTGCTCGAGGATCGCGTCTACCGCCGGTGCCGGCACGTGGTGACGGAGAATGCGCGGACGCTGTCGGCGGCGGATGCGCTGCGCGACAGCGACCTCGCACGCTTCGGCGTGCTCATGGGCGCATCGCATACGAGCCTGCGCGACGACTACGAGGTGAGCACGCGCGAGCTCGACGTGATGGTCGAGGCCGCGATGGACACGAACGGGATCATCGGTGCGCGGATGACGGGTGGCGGATTCGGCGGATGCACGGTCAATCTCGTGCACGCGGACGCGGCGCCCGCCTTTGCACGCGAGGTCGCGCACCGCTACGAGGCGCGCACGGGACGCGCGCCCGAGATCTACACCTGCCGTGCATCGAACGGTGTCGGCGCGGCGGCATGATGGACCTGGCCTCGCGTCCTCACGTCCGCTTCAACCCGCTGCGCGGCGAATGGGTGCTCGTGTCGCCGCACCGGAACGCACGTCCGTGGCAGGGACAGGTGGAGCCACACCAGCCGGACGACATTCCGCAGTTCGATCCGTCGTGCTACCTCTGTCCCGGGGTCGGACGCGCGGGCGGCGCGGAAAATCCTCCGTACGCATCGACATTCGTTTTCGACAACGACTACCCCGCGCTGCTGCCGGCAACGATGCCGGACGAATTCACCGACTCCGATCTGCTGCTCGCACGCGCGGAACCGGGGCGCTGCCGCGTCGTCTGTTTCTCGCCGCGGCACGATTTAACGCTGTCGCGCATGGATCGCGCGGCGCTGCGCCGCGTCATCGAGACATGGATCGATGAGACCAGGAGTCTTGGTGCGGACCCGGAAATTCGCTACGTCCAGGTATTCGAGAACCGCGGCGCGGCGATGGGCGCGAGCAACCCGCACCCGCACGGCCAGATCTGGGCGACGGCGACCGTGCCCAACGAACCCGCCCGGGAGCTCGACCGGCTGCGCGAGTACCGTTCGAGCCACGGCTCCTGCCTGCTGTGCGACTACACGCGCCTCGAGGTCGCGCGCCGGGAACGCCTCGTCTGCGATAACGACGCGTTCGTCGCCCTCGTGCCGTTCTGGGCCGTGTGGCCGTTCGAACTCCTCGTACTATCCCGCCGGCATCTGCCGGGATTGGCGGCGCTGCAGGATGCGGAGCGGGACGCGCTTTCGGATATCCTCAAGCGCATCACGACGCGCTACGACAACGTCTTCGAGACCGCGTTTCCATATTCGATGGGATTTCACGAGGCACCGACCGACGGAGCCGTTCACGACGAGTGCCACCTGCATGCGCATTTCTATCCGCCGCTGCTGCGGTCCGCGACGGTGCGCAAGTTCATGGTCGGGTTCGAAATGCTCGGGTCCCCGCAACGCGACCTGACACCGGAGGACGCCGCGGCGCGGCTCCGTTCGATGAGTGAGACGCATTACCGTGACTGACAAACTCTCACGACGTGACGTTCTCAGTGCGGCCCTCGCCGCTCCACTGCTCCGTGCGTTGCCGCGGCTGCAGCGCACCTATTCCATCGACAGGCTGCGCGACGCGCCTGCCCGCGTCGTCGCTGTACGCGACGAGGGCACGTTCAACGTGGCGCTCGCGCGCGAGTGGACGGGGGACATCTGCCGGTCACGCGTGACGAACCGTGGCACCGCCGCTGTCGCGATCAAAGAAGTCGTGCTGTTTGATCTGGTCCTCGACCTTCCGCCATCCACACCTCTTTATGGCGAATCGTTCCAGATGTTGAGCCAGTCCGGTGGAACGCTTGGCGCGCCGAAGGATCTCGGCTCATACACTGACGCGAAGCACTACAAAATCCCGACGCCGCCGGGCGCGCAGACCTACTTCGGCGCGATGACGCTCTCGGCGCAGGACCGTCCGGTCGTGGGCCTGGGCTTCACGTCCACACGCAGATTCGCAGGGCTCTTCCGATTGCAGCCACCTGCGTCGCTGCAAGTCGTCATCGACACGGAAGGACTCTCGCTTGGCCCCGGACAATCGTGGGACCTCGAGGAGTTCACCACCACAACCGGAGAATCGCGCGACGCGGTCCTGGGGACGATCGGCGCGCGGCTCGCGACCAATCATCCGCGGCTGCACTTCGCAGCACCGCCGACGGGCTGGTGCTCGTGGTACTGTTTCGGCCCGCGCGTCACAGCGCAGAACATCCTCGACAACCTCGACGTCATCGCGAAGCGCGTTCCGGGCCTTCGCTACGTGCAAATCGACGACGGATACCAGCCTGCGATGGGCGACTGGCTGGAAACGGGCGCCGCGTTCGGCGGCGACGTGCGCAAGGTGCTCGACGCGATCCGCCAGCGGGGATTCGAACCGGCGATCTGGGTGGCACCGTTCGTCGCCGAAGAGCACTCACACGTCTTCGAGCAACATCGCGACTGGTTCGTGAAAGACACGGATGGATCGCCGCTGCGGTCCGACAAGGTCACGTTCGGCGGATGGCGGCGCGGCCCCTGGTACGTGCTCGACGGCACGCATCGCGACGTGCAGACACACTTCGAGCGGCTGTTCAGGACGATGCGACAGGAATGGGGCGTGACGTACTTCAAGCTGGATGCGAACTTCTGGGGCGCCATCCACGGCGGACGCTTCAACGATCCACAGGCGACGCGCATCGAAGCGTACCGGCGCGGCATGCAGGCGATTGCGCACGGCGCGGGGGACAGCTTCATTCTCGGCTGCAATCATCCAATCTGGGCGTCGGCCGGATTGATCCATGGATCGCGCAGTTCCAATGACATCAAGCGCACGTGGGATCGGATCAAGACGACCGCGGAGCAGAATCTGCTGCGCAACTGGCAGAACGGACGTCTCTGGTGGAACGATCCTGACGCCGTCGTGCTCACGGGCGATCTGCCGGAGAACGAGTTCATATTCCACGCCACGGCGATCTACGCAACCGGCGGCATGCTCCTATCCGGCGACGATCTCACGTCGATCCCGGAGGCTCGGCTCGCAATGTTGAAGAAACTGCTGCCGCCGACTGGCATTCCCGCGGTGTTCGAAGACGAGAACCTACGCGTCGGGACCATGACGCTCCCGGGCAGGCGAATGCTCTGCGTCTTCAACTGGACGGACGCGCCGGCGACGCTGTCTGCGCGGCTGACCCGTGCCGGCCGTGTCGCCGATTTCTGGACCGGCGAACCCGTGCGGGTTGAAAACCGCGTCGTCACGATCGCAGCGATGCCGGCGCACTCGGCGCGCTTGCTGGAGTGCGTCGATGCGTAACGGACGGCAGACACAGGTCGCGCTGACGTCGTTCGTCGCACTGTTTTCGATTGTCGGCCTCGCGCTCTATGGCCTGCCGTTCTACTACGACTTCATGGTTCGCGAGTTCGGCTGGACGCGCACGCAGGTTACTTCGGGCAACGCGATCAGCAAGCTCCTCATCGGCCCGCTGTTCGGCTTCGCGGCCGGATGGATCGTCGATCGCTTCGGCCCCCGGCGGCTGATGATGGCCGGCATTCTCATGGCTGGCGGCGCGCTGATCGGGCTCGCGCACATGACCGCGCTGTGGATGTTCTACCTGTTCTACATTTTCAACGCGCTCGGCTACGTCTGCGGCGGTCCGCTTCCCAACCAGGTCCTGCTCTCGCGCTGGTTCGACAAGGCCCGCGGCAAGGCGATGGGGTTCGCGTATCTGGGCATCGGCATCGGCGGCTATCTCGTCCTGCGGCTGTCGCCGCGGCTCGTGGAGGCATTCGGCGGCTGGCGAGGAGCGCTGCAGGCGCTCGGCATCATCATCATCGTGATCGCTTTGCCGCTCGCGTATTTCGTGCGCGACGAGCCGGGAACGCCCGGCGTCGCGCCGCGCGGTGCGCTGCCATCGGCGACGCGGGCGCCACTGCCGGCCATCGCGGGATTCTTTCGCCACCCGGCGTTCTATCTGCTTGCGATTGGCAGCATGTGCTCGATCGGCGCGGTGGGCGGCACGAACCAGAATCTCAAGCTGTATCTCAGTCTCGACAAGGGCTACTCGCAGGACGCCTCCGCCAGCCTGCTTTCAACCATTCTCGCGGTCAGCCTCGTCGGACGGCTGCTCATGGGATGGCTGGCCGATCGCATCCCGAGAAAGCACGTGATGCTCCTCATTTACGTCCTCGTCGCCGGCTCGATCGTGCTGCTGATTCTTGGCAAGTCGCCCGCCGCGTTATACGCCTTTGCGATCATGTTCGGCCTGGGCCTCGGCGGTGAGTACATGATCATCCCGCTCATGGCCGCGGAGCTGTTCGGCGTGAAGGTTCTCGGCCGCCTGCTCGGCGTGATCCTGACGGCGGACGGCGTCGCAGAAGCGACGGCGCCGATGCTCGTGGGCTATTTGCGCGATCGGACCGGCACCTACCAAACCGGGTTCATCGTCCTGATCGCCATCGCGCTCGCCGGCACGATCGCGATCGGTTGCCTGCCGCGGCGCTCCGCGGCGGCGGAGGCGACACATGTCTGATCTCGGACGGCGCGAATTCCTGGCGGCGCTGGCGGCTGTACCGTTCTTCCGCCTGAAGGCGGAAGCTACAGGGTTGTTGTATGGGGCGGAAGCGCGCATCAAGGTCGGTTATGCCGCGATCACCTGGGGCGGAGAGGACGAGCTCGCGATCAAGGAAGTGGCGGATGTCGGCTACAGGGGCATCCAGCTTCGCGCGAGCGCCTTTGACAGATGGGGCTCGAAGCCCGCAGAGCTCAAGTCGCTGCTCGAACAGCGGCGATTGACCTTCGCTGGCCTGTCATCCGGCAACCTCAAATATCAGCCTGAAGATCGAGAGCAGCAATTAACGCTGCACATGTCGCACGCGGCGTTCGTGCGCGATGCGGGCGGCCAGTTCCTGCAGGTCATCGACGAAAAGCCGCGGAACCGCGCGGTCATGCCCGATGATTACAAGCGCCTCGCCGACTTGATGAACACACTCGGTGAAAAGACGAGGGCGATCGGTGTGCCGCTCGTCTACCACCACCACATGAACAGCACGGGAGAGCCGCCCGCGGCGATAGAAGCGATCATGAGGGAATCCGCGGCCAGCTCGGTCGGGTTGCTGTTCGACACTGCGCATTACCAGCAGGGCGGCGGCGATCCCGTCAGCGCGATCAGGAAGTATGGCAAAGCGATCAAGGTCGTCCACTTGAAAGACGTCCGTCCGATCGATGCCGCTCCTGGTTATCAGTGGGTGGAGCTCGGGCGCGGGCGCGTCGACGTGAAAGGATGCGTTGCCGCTCTCAAGGACATCGGGTTCGACGGCTGGGCGATCGTCGAGCTCGATCGCGTCGTCGATCCCGGCGGAACGCCAAAGGCGAGCGCCGAAGCAAATCGCCAGTTCGTCGTCAGCCAGCTCGGACTGACGCTGTGATCCGGAGATGACATGCGACTGACAGGTTTCCAGCAGTTCTGCGTCGTGACGTTACGCACCGTCATCGGATGGCACTTCGCGTACGAAGGGTTTTATAAGTTGATGCTCCCCGGCTGGAGCCGCACGGGCCAGCGTATCGCGGCGTGGAGCGCGGAGGGTTATCTCAAGGGCGCCACTGGTCCGCTGGCCTCCGTCTTTCACAACCTCGCCGGCCACGCAGGGACGATGCATGCGGTTGATCTGATGGTGCCGATCGGTCTGCTGCTCGTGGGACTGTCGCTGATGCTCGGACTCCTGACGCAGCTCGGCTGCCTTGGCGCGATCGCGTTTCTCGCGATGTTCTACCTCTCGCAGCCGCCGCTGAGTGGCATGCCGCAGACTGGCGCCGAAGGGACCTACCTTTTCATTAACAAGAATCTGATCGAACTCGTCGCCGTGCTGACGGTGATGGCGTTCAGGACCGGCGCCGTCGCCGGGCTCGATCAGCTCTTTATCCGGCGCCGGCCGGTGCCGGTGGTCCAGGCACAACGGCCCTGACGGCGCGAGTGGCTTATGGATTTCGAAGGCTCGCGTGCGGATCCCGGGCGTGCAGCCGGAGCGTCCCTGAGAGCACGATGCCTGGCAGCAGGCGAATGGCGGCGTTGCGCGCGCGAATCCTCACGCTGCTTCTCGTTGTCGTCAGCGCGGCGATGCGCGGACCGATCCTGATGACCCGTTTCGTTCGACGCGTCCTGACGCGCTCGTAGGATCGCAGCGCCGCCTCCGGATCGCCGGCGCGGGCGAGCGCGAGACCGAGCGCGACCGCATCCTCGAGGGCCAGCGCTGCCCCCTGTGCCGTGTGCGGCAGCACGGGATGCGCCGCATCCCCCAGCAGCGTGACGCGTCCTCTCCCCCAGTTCGGGATCGGATCTCTTCTGAACAGCGGTTCGAGCCGCATGTCATCCGGATGCGCGGCTCGCGCGATCGCTACCGCGTGTGGATCCATCCCGCGCGTGCATCGCTCGAGCACTTCCGCCGCCGGCGACCCAGGCGGCGCGAACTCGTCGACCAGCGAGATGTACCAGTACACCGCGGTCGCACTGGCCCGCGCGAATCCCGCTTCGATGCCGTCGCCGAGATACACCGCCACGTTGACGCGTTCGAGCTGGTGCGCCGCGTCGTGGGTGACGCCGCGAAGAGCGTGGTAGCCGGATGGACGCGGCGGCGGTTCACGCGGATGCAGGCGCCGGCGGATCGCGGAACCGACGCCGTCGGCGCCAACGACGACGTCCGCATCGAGAACACGGCCGTCGGCAAGCGTTACGGAAGTCCGCTCCGAGTCAGTCGTGACGTCGCACGCATCGTGGCCGAGCAACAGCGCGTGCGAGCCGAGCGCCTCGAGCAGCGCCCCATGGAGCGCGGGCCGCAACGTGACCACCGAGCGCATGTCGCGCCCGCGCGCGCGAAACGTGACGCGCTTCATCACGGCACCGTCGACACGCCTCGCTTCGAACGTATGCACTTCCGCGCCGTCCCGCATGACGGCGTCGGCGAGGTCGATTTCGCGCAGGGCTTTGAGGGCGTTCGGGGCGAGGGCGAGCGCGAATCCCAGCTCGCGCGGGTTTTCCGCGCGCTCGAGGACGCGGACGTTCCAGCCGGCGCGGCGAAGGGTGATCGCGGCGGCGAGGCCGCCGATGCCCGCACCAACGATCAGCGCCGAACGACTGGTCACGCGCTACCGCACGACCAGGTACAGATCGCGACCGGCGTTATCGACGACGAGCGTGTCAGGATCCTGTCGCGCGGCGTCGAGATCGATCGAGCCGCACTCGGCAAATCCAAGCTTGACGCGGCGGCACACCTCTTCGGGGATGGCGGACGCGAGCGTAATCCGGTAGCGCGGCTCGACCTGCCCGTCAGCGCCCATTCGTCCCGCGTAGCTCACGTGCGCGAGGTGCGCCGCGACACAGAGGTTCGCGCGCAATTCGTCCGAGCCTTCCACCATTTCGCGCACCACTTCGAGCGGCGCGTAGCCGTACTTCTCGATCATCGCGCCGTGCGTCGTCGAAATCGCTTTCAGGTGGGGCGCGTAGACGACGAGCTCACCGCCGTCCTCGATGATGCCGCCAAGCTTGTAGCTGGCCTTCCCGCCGACCCACATCTCGTCGTAGTGCACGTCGAGAATCGCGACGACGCGCCGGTAGCGGCGGCCGGTGTATCGGATGTGGACCTGCGCGCTGACGGCGGCGGCCTGGCGGATCGTCTCGCGCAGCCCTCCGGTAAACAGCGCGTGCGTCCGCAGCCCCTCGTCAGTACGTGTCGAGACCGACGTAACGGCGATCACCGGCGTGGTCACACGATCCGCGGCCGCCTCGATGACGTGCCGCGTCGGCGTTTCCACGCGGCCGATGACCTTTTCGATGGTCGCGAGCGCGCCAAGCCAGTGCGTGAGATGCGTGAGTTCCGGGCCCGCAACGCCGGGAAAAAAGTACTTCGCGCCACCCGCGAATCCCGCGACTTCGTGCGGCACGACCGCGCCCGCCACCAGGATGAAATCGTAGTTTCCCGGCGCCAGGCGCTTGTTCAGCGTTACCGGCACTTCCTCGTGCATCAGGCCACCGGTCAATGTCGACACTTCGTCCGCGCTCAACGTGCCGAGCGTGACCAGTTCCGAGGGGCGGTCCCAGTGGTGATCGAACACGGACCCGAGCAGCGGCAGTTCCGCGCGAGCGGCGCCGATCTTCGCGCGCTTCTCGGCGTCGGACATTGGCGGATGGGTCCCCTGCGCCACCAGCGCGTCGAACTGCGCCGCGCCGCGCGCGGCGAGTTCCTGCGAGATCATCGGGAACAGCAGATCAGTGTTGTCGTCCCGCGTCCGGTCCGGGATCACGGCGAGCACACGCGAGCCTCGCGGTATCGTGGCGAGCGCGTCGTGCACGATCTGCCGAATCTCGGCCGGCTGCAGCACGCGGACGGCTGGCGGCGCGGCAATGGCGGCGGTCGTCACGCGCCGCCCTTCATCGGCGCCGGCTCGAGCCTTGGCGCAAGACTATGAACCACGGCCAGCGCGACCAGATAGATCGTGCCCGCTACGATGAACATCGGCAGGTAATAGCGCGGATTCGCGTTCAGCACCCGGCCGGCGAACTCCGCAATCAGGATCCCGCCGACGCCGCCGGCGAAGCCGCCGAAGCCCACGACGGTGCCCACCGCGCGTCTCGGGAACATGTCGGACGCCAACGTGAAGATGTTCGCGGACCAGCCCTGGTGGCATGCAGTGGCGATCCCGATGAGGATGACCGCCAGCCAGGCGCTCTTCGTCTGGCTCGCAATGATGACTGTTGGCACGACGGACGCGAAGATCCCCATCGTCGTCTTGCGCGCCGCATTCACCGACCAGCCGCGCTTGATCAATGCCGAGGAGACATATCCTCCGACGACCGATCCCACGTCCGAGATGATGTATACCGTCGTGAGGTACGGAATCAGCGCTCTCCCGCGGATGCCGTGCTCGGACGCCAGGAATTTTGGCAGCCAGAACAAGTAGAACCACCAGATCGGATCCGTCAGCATCTTGCCGAGCGCGAACGCCCACAGCTGGCGATACCCGAGCACTTCGCTGAGCGGCGTCTTTGCTGTGATCGGCTCCTCGAGTCCGTCGAGGATGTAGCGGCGTTCCGCCTCCTTCAGGCGGGGATGCACGGCAGCGGTCTGATACATCGCCCACCAGCCGATCAGCCACAGAAAGCCGAGGGCGCCGGTGAGGACGAATGCGGCGCGCCAGCCCCAGGCCTCGGCAATCAGCGGCACGGAGATCGGCGCGACGATGGCGCCGATGTTCGTGCCGGCGTTGAAAATGCCGGTTGCGAACGCGCGCTCGCTCTTGGGGAACCATTCCGCGACGGTCTTGATCGATGCTGGAAAGTTCGCCGCCTCGCCGACGCCGAGCATGAACCGGGCGAAGCCGAATCCCATCGCACTGCGCGCCAGCGCCGTCCCCATCGCCGCGAACGACCACCAGGTGACCGCGATTCCGAGACCGATCTTCGTACCGATGCGATCGAGGATGCGGCCCCAGACGAGCATCATCACCGCGTACGAGACCTGAAAAGCGATGACGATGCGGCCGTAGTCGAGCTCGCTCCAGCCGATCTCCTTCTGCAGATCGGGGGCGAGGATGCCGAGCACCTGGCGATCGATGTAATTGATCGTGGTTGCGAAGAAGAGCAGCGCGCAAATCACCCACCGGTAGCGCCCGATGCGCGCACCCAGGCCGGAATCGGATGCATTGACGGCTGGCGAAGCAGGCGGCATCAAGTCTCCTTAGATCGTCAGATCGTCGGGTTGCGGCGATGGATAGCAAATTCGCGGAAGCCAAGCCGCTCCGTCGCCGTTTCGCGGCCGGAACAGACGGCCACGACTTCGTCGAAGAGCCGCGCCGCCGCGGCGTCGAGCGTTTCGCGGTTGTCGAGCACGCCGCTCACGTCCAGATCGATGTTATCCGCCATCGACACGGCCGTGCGCGCGTTGCCGGTAATCTTTATCACGGGTGCGATCGGATTGCCCGTCGGCGTGCCCAGCCCGGTCGTGAACACGACGACCTGCGCGCCGCCGCCCACCATGCCCGTGACCGATTCGACGTCCAACCCCGGCGTGTCCATCACCGTCAGGCCTTTGCGCACAATCGGTGCGGCGTAGCCGACCACGTCCGCCAGAGGTGTTCGCTCTCCACCCTTGTGCGTGGCGCCCAGCGACTTCTCCTCGATCGTCGTCAGTCCGCCCCGGATGTTGCCGGGTGACGGCTGCGTCCCGCGTATGTCGAGCCCGAGCGCCATCGCTTCCGATTCGACTCGATTGATCACGCGCAGCAGCCTGACGGCCGTTTCGGCATTTGGCGCACGCGCTGCGAGCAGGTGTTCGGCGCCCATGATCTCGGCAATCTCGCCGAGGACAGCGGAGCCGCCAAGCTCGACGAGACGGTCAGCGACCCTGCCGAGCGCAGGATTGGACGCAAGGCCGGACGTGTAGTCGGAGCCGCCGCACTTGACCGAAAGGATCAGCGACGTCAAGTCGACCATTTCCCGTGGCGTCTGCGCGAGGGCCGCGACCATCTCGCGAGCGATCTCGATCGCGCGCGCGGTCGCGCGGACCGTGCCCCCCTCGCTCTGAATCGCCACGATCTGCGAGGGCTTCCCCGCTTTCTGCGCCGCATTGGCGAGATGCTGCGCCACGACCTGCTCGCAGCCAAGCGCGATCACCAGCACGGCGCCGACGTTCGGATGACCGCAGTACGCCGCGAGTGTGTCATGCGTCGTGTGCATGTCCGGACCGAGCTGTCCGCACCCGGCCGTGTGCGGCAACGCGGTACCGATGGGCGCCACTGCCGCCGCCACGCGCTCGGCAACAACCGAGGCGCAGATCACGGTCGGGACGACGAGCAGGTGGTTACGAACGCCGACGCGGCCATCGGGCCGGCGATAGCCTTGGAACGTGATGGGGCGCGGGGTCATGGATTGCCTTTGTCGTCGGGCGGCTCGGCGATGCGGCCGTCCGCCGCGGATGCGTCATGTCTCGTGAGATCGCCTCGTCCGCGCGCGCTCGAGACGTTATGGGTGTGAACGTGCGCGCCCGGCGGAATGTCGGCGATCGCGACGCCTATCGGGCTGCCGTATTTCATCACGGAGCTCCCGGCGGCAATCGCTCTCAATGCAATCTTGTGTCCGCGCGGGATCGGATCGCGAACCGTCACGGACCCGATGCCGTCGAGCACGGTGCCTGGCGACAGCGCCTCGAGCGCGGTCGCGACATTGTCAGCGTCGCTGATCACAATCACCGGATTCATTGGTTGACTCCGCTTGCCAGTAACCCGCCGTCCACCACCAGCAACTGCCCCGTCACGAAGCTCGCGGCGTCGGACGCGAGGTAGACGGCGGCGCCCACGAGCTCATCGAGCCGGCCGAAGCGCTTCATTGGCGTGCGCAGCAGGAACTCCTGTCCGCGAGGTCCCTCGAGCAGCGCGGCGTTGAGATCGGTCTTGAATACGCCAGGCGCGATCGCGTTGACGGTGATGCCGTGCGGCGCCCACTCGACGGCGAGCGCGCGCGTCAGGCCGGCGACGGCAGACTTGGACGCGGTGTAGGCGCTCACTTCCTGAAGGCCGACGAACGACGACAGCGACGCGATCCCGATCAGCCGCCCGCTTCTGCGCGCGATCATGGCGGGCGCGAACGCCTTGTAGGCGCGCAGCGTGCCCATCAGATTCACATCGACGATCCGCTGCCATTCGGCCGTGTCCATCTCGAGCGTCGGCGCGCGGCGCGTGATCCCCGCCGCGCTCAGGACGATGTCGACGTGCCCGAACGCGCCGATCGTCATGTCGCGCAGCGCCGCGAGCGACGACTCGTCGCCGACGTCACATGCGAATTTCAGCGTGCGCCGGCCGCGTCCTTCGATCTCGGCGGCGACTTCATCCACCAGGTTCTGCCGCCGCGCCGTAGCGACGACATCAACGCCCGCGTCCGCGAGCCCCAGCGCCAGCACGCGGCCGATCCCGCTGGTGCCACCGACAACGACAGCGGTCTTGCCCGTGAGATCGAACAGCGATCGTCCCATGTCCCTGCGGCTACCTGCTCTTCCGGCGCTTCTGGACGCGCCCCTCGGCCGTGTTCGTCTCCGGCTTGGCCTGTTCCTGCGCCTGGTAGCGGGCGGCCTGCAGCAGATGTTCGTTCATCGCGCGTCTCGCCCCTTCTGGATCGCGCGCGCGGATGGACTGGTAAATCCGGCGATGCGCCTCGGCGGCGTCGCGAAGATCGCTGTCGGACGCGCGCGCCGCCGTCTCGCGGCGCCGCTCGTAGTACAGCGCCGACACCATGCCGACGAGCGCGCCGACGATCGCGTTGCGCGCGGCCTCGGCCACGGCGCGATGAAAATTGATGTCGTGGACGAGAAAGAGATTCGGATTGTCGCGGTTGGCGAACAGGCCGGCGACTTCCTCCGCGAGCGTCGCGAGATGCTCGGACGTGGCGCGCTCCGCCGCGAGGCCGGCCGCTTCGATTTCGAGGATCCGCCGCGCCTCGTACATCTCGTCGCGGGTGAAGCCGTGCAGCGCCGCGAGAAAGCTGAGGGGCTCGGATCCGAGCAGTGGCGGCCCATCCGGAATGTAAGTGCCGGACCCGTGCCGGGACCGCACGACGCCCATTGCCGCCAGCGCATGCAGTCCCGCGCGAACCGAGGGGCGGCTGACGCCAAGCTGCGTCGCGAGCTCTCGCTCCGCCGGCAGCCGATCACCGGGGCGCAGCCGCCCCCGGTCGATCAGCCCCCGGACGAACGAGACGACCTGTTCAGTGCTTCCTTCGGCCCCCCGCATAATTGGTCGGACCAATTATATCGAGCCTTGTCGGCCTCCGCGCACGGGGACCCGAGATAGCGCCTAGAAGGTGAAACGCGCGCCAATCTGGATATCGCGCGGATTGTTGCGATCCTGGTTGATGAACGCGAATGTCGCATTGCGCGGGTTCGTGTCCGGGTTCCACAGGACCGTGTAGTTCAGTGCATTGATCGCCTCCATCCGGAACTGCAGCTTCATGCCGCGCGACAGCGCGAAGTTCTTGTAGAGGCCGATGTCGAGCAGGTGCAGGTTGTCGGTGCGCACGCGCGGCAGCGTCGACGGGAAGTAGCGCACGTTGTTATTCAACTGGATGCGCTGGTCGGCGCGCTGCTTCACTGGATCGTCGACGCCGTTGGTCTGCACCGCCGCGTCGTGGAAGTAGAAGCACGATGTGTCCCACGCGGGCACGTCGAGTCCGGCGACGCCACCGCTGACCTTCTCGCCGATGTGCGAGACGAGCGATGTCGGGCTCCCGCACGACCCGTCGTAATAGACGCTGTTCCACGACAGCGGGAAGCCGTCCTGGTATTGGTAGGTGCCGCTCAACTGCCAGCCGCCGAGGACAGCGTCGACGGCGCGGTGCCATGACCTGCCCCAATGCTCCTGCCGTCCGAATGGCAGCCGCAGGCTGGTGCCAAGCGAGAAGCGGTTCGGCCGATCGTTGGGTGACACGCGATCCTCGAGCACGCTGTCCTGCGGATTGAGAAAGCTCAACTTGTCGTGCAGCGACGATCGCGTGTACTGCGCGGTCAGCGAATTGCCGCTCTTGAATCGCTTCTCCAGTTGGACCGTCGCCGCATCGTAGCGATCCGACCCGTTGTATTCCTCGATCGCGAAGGTGCCGAACTCGGGGAACGGCCGCAGCAGCTGCGAGCGCGCGACCGTCGCACCGTTAATCGTGCTGCCGGCGAGCAGGCCCGCGAACGGGTTCGTCACGTTGGCGGACAGAAACGATTCGTTGGCGGTGTCGCGGCTGCGCGACGTGGACAAGTACTGCAGCGGGATATTATTGTTCTGCCGCGTGACGGGCAGGTTCACGCCGCGCGAGCCGATGTAAGTGAGCGATGTCAGCCAGCCGCCGCGCCAGTCGCGCTGCAGCGCGACTTCCCAGCGCCGGTAATAGGCGGCCTCGCGATCGGGCTGGTAGAGGGTGCCGAGATTCTGTCCGAGCTGGCTGCGCAGGCCGAGCGCGTTCCCGACCGGCTGCGTGAGCTGACCGCTCGGAATCGGATTCGACAACGTCGCGCCGGTGAACGTCACCCCGTTGTCCTGCGTGACGAGTACCGGGGTCGCCTGCGAGAAGCCGGCCTGGTTGATGTTCTCGAAGAAGTAATCGTACGAGAACAGGCCGAAGCCGCCGCGCAGGTTCGTGCGCTCGTTCAGCAGGTAGGAGAAGGCGCCGCGCGGCAGCGCCTTGGTCACTGTTTTATTGACGGCGCCATCGGCGAACGCGAGACCGCCCGTGACTTTGAACGTGCTGACCGGGATCTCCGCGATCGGATTAAGCGAGTACGCGGCACGCGCCGCCGCATCGATCGGGTTGCTCGCGGAGAAGTCGAAGCCGGCGAGGTTCCGGTTCTGCCTCTCCTTCATGCCCGAGTTGATCTCGACGCGCATCCCGAGATTGAGCGTCAGCTTCGGATTCACGCGCCAGTCGTCCTGCACGAAGAGGCCGTGGTACATCTGCGTGAATTCGCCCGGCGACGCGATCTCGAACTGGCTCGACTGCGTGCCGGGCGTGGCGACCGCACCGGTCGCGGCGGTCGGCAGCCCCAGCAGGAACTGCGCCCACGCCTGCCCGCGGTCGTTCAGCGCCGCGGAGTTGTTCGCGCGCGTGTAGGCGCCGTTGAACTGATAACGGCCGCCGGGGAAGCCGTCGTTGGTGATGTTCCAGCGCTGCCAGCGCCAGTCATAGCCGGTGCGCGCGGTGTGCTCGCCCCAGATCTTCGTCAGCGTCGGCGCCGCCGAGGCGGTGTCCATCGGACGATTGAATCCGTTGCCCCAGTCCGACCGGCGCGCGCCGAGCGACGCAATCGTCGAATTCTCGTTCGTCGTGCTGAAGCTGCCGAACGTGAAGAGCGGCAGGTAACGGAAATCTCCCATCAGCTGCAGCGCGGTCGGCGAGAATCCGAGCTTGGCCAGATCGAATTCCTGCGCCGGATCGCGGCTCTCGCCGAACCGTGCCCAGCTGGTGCGCACGTCGAGCAGGAGGCGCGGCGACAGCGCGGAGGTATAGCCGCCGGTGACGCCGGCGTTGCTGCGGTAATCGAAGCCCTTCGTGACGAGGAAGCCGCCAATCGCCCCGCCGTCGCTCGCGTTCGCGGCGTCCTGCGCCCAGTTGTAGCGATCCTCGCGCCGCTTGTTCCAGTAGCCGGTCACGAACAGGCGGTCGTTCGACGTGAAGTTGTGATCGACGCGCCCCATCCCGGAGTTGTAGTCGTAGGGACGCAGCTGGTTGGTGAAGTAGTTCGCGACCGTGCCCGGGCGGTTCGGGAGCGGATAGAGCGCGGCGTACGCCGTCGCGACGGGATTGATCCGTCCGGCCGGAATCGTATTGTTGGCAAACGCGGTGCGCGTCGCGTTGGTGCCGGTCGCCGTGGCGGGATCGAAGACCTGCGTCGTGAACTCGCTGAAGTCCCCCGAGCGCATCTTCTCCGTCGGCACCGTGTAACTCGCCGGCTCCGGCTGCACGTCGCGCAGATGTTCGAACGAAGCCATGAAGAACGTCTTGTTCCGCACGATCGGCCCGCTCAGCGTCCCGGTGTAGCGGTTGTACTCACGCGTCGGCTTCCTGCCTTTGGCGCGGATCGTCAGGAGCGGCGTGGACGAACGGCTGTCGTTCCGGTTGAAGTAGCCGCCGGCAAACTTCAGCGAGTTGGTGCCGCTCTTGAGCGCCAGGTTCACCACCGCTCCGGCGGTGTGCCCCGTCTGCGCATCGAACGCGTTGGTCTGCACCTTGAACTGCGAGATCGCATCGGACGGCGGCGAGAACCCGACACCGCGCGCGTTCGACATGTTCGGCGCGCCGTCGATGGTGAACTCGTTGCCCCCCTGGACACCGTTGGCGACGATGCCCGCGAGATTGCCGTTGTCGGCGGGACGCGCGAAATGCAGGTCTGATGAATCGGCAATGCCCGGCGCGAGTCGCGTCAGCATGTATGCGGTCCCGTCGCCGAGCGGCAGCTCCGCAATCTGCTTGCTGTCGATCGTCGTCCCGCTGATGCCGGTGGTCGTGTTCAACAGCGGCGTGTCGGCCCTGACCTCGACGGTCTCGGAGACGCCGCCGGTCTGCAGCGTGACGTCGAGCCGCAGCACATCGCCGACGCGCACCTCGTTGCCGGTGCGGACCACGGATTTGAAGCCCGACAGCTCGGCGCTGACGGTGTAGGTGCCCGCGTTGAGATACAGGATCTCGAACAGGCCCTTATCGTCGGTGACGGAGGTCTGCGCGATCTTCGTCTCCGCGTTGGTGACCGTCACCGTCACGCCGGGGAGGACGCCGCCGGTGGCATCGGTGACCGTGCCGCGGATGCCGCCGCGGAAATCCTGGGCCGCGGCGCAAAGAGGTACGAGAACCAGCGCCGCGAGGAAGCTGGCAAACACGCGTGTCATTGCTACTACTCCTCCTAGTGGACAATCCACTTGGACTGCCGCCGATGGACAGGAAAACCCAACCAGCCGCAGGGTGTCAAGTGGTTTATGGAAATGCCATACTTTGCCGCAATGCGGTTCCTCATCGCCTCAGGTGGGCTAGCCACTTGGCTCGCGCTTGCCCCGCCTGCTCCGCTGCCGCCGGCCGCGGCGGAGGGCTTTGGCGCTGCCACGCCCGGTGGGCGGGACGGCGTACCCCTCATCGTGACGACGCTTGCCGATAGCGGTCCGGGCAGCCTGCGGGCGGCGCTTGCCACCCGCGGGCCTCGCGTTGTCGACTTTGCGGTCGCCGGCTTGATTACGCTCGCGTCACCGCTGGTGATCCAGGAGCCGTATCTCACGCTGGACGGCAGTTCGGCGTCCGGCGACGGGATCTGCATTCGCGGGGACGAGGTCAGCATCCGGACACACGACGTAATCGTGCGGCACATGCGATTCCGCCCTGGCGACATCAGCGGCCGCGAAGTCGACGCGCTGAACGTCGGCGGCGACAGCCATCACGTGCTGATCGATCATGTGTCCGCCTCCTGGGCCGTCGACGAAAACCTCTCCGCGAGCGGTGCCGTGCACGACGTCACGATCCAGTGGAGCGTGATCGCCGAGGGACTGAATCACAGCGTACACAGCAAGGGTGCGCATGGGTACGGGTCACTCGTGCGCGCGGTCGGCGGCGTCTCGCTCCATCACAACCTGTGGGCGCACAACAACTCGCGCAATCCCCGGCTCGGCGACAACTACGGAACGCCGCCGTGGCCGACATTCGATATCCGCAACAACGTCATCTACGACTACGGCGCGATCGCGCACGGCATGGTCGGCGACCATCTGTCGGTGAATTTCGTCGGCAACTACATCCGCCCCGGCCCGAGCAGCAATCGCAAGCGCGGTCCAATTGTGCTCACCGATACGTCGGCGGTTGACTATTTCGTCGGCGACAATGTCGTCGAGGGCAGGGACGATCTCACGAAAAACAATCGCGCCATGTTCGACCGAACGCACGTTGACGGGCGCGCTCTGGTGACGCTCGCGGCGCGCGCCTTCCCGGCACCACCGGTGCGGACGACGTCAGCGAAGCAGGCGCTCGAGGAGGTGCTCAGGGAGGCCGGCGCCACGCGTCCGCTGCGCGACGCCGTCGACCTCCGCATCGTCCGCGAAGTCGGGACGAGGACCGGCTCGATTATCGACTCACAGCGCCAGGTCGGCGGCTGGCCGGACCTCGCGGCTCGCCGTTAAGAAGTTTTCGCCGCGCGCTTGCCCTGAGCGAGGATTCCTCGAGCTGCACCACGTCATTCCATTCGCGGACAACGGCGCCGCGACGAGCGGCAACATCGAGCTGCGGTGCCGCGCGCACAACGCCTGCGAATCAGCACTGCAGTTCGGCCCGATGTTCGACGTCGAGGATCTGTACGACTCGCCCCGGGGCGACAATTCTCTCTAAAGAGGTCTGCATGTCAGGCTAGTCTGCCAGACCGATGGCTTCAATTACGACGACCGAGCCGTCGCAGCGCAGGTCGATGACTTTCTGAGCCGCACATCGACAGCCGACGCTACCGCGGCGCGATCACGTCGTTAAGAAGTCTTCGCCGCGCTTCCCTGCTCCTGTCGCGACCAATACCAGTAGAACGGCAGCCCGGCCACCATCAGGCCGATGCCGGCGAACGCGCGACCTGGAGTAGCCATCAGGGTGTTGGCGATGATCCAGCCAGCGACAAGGAGAAACAGAATCGGGACAACGGGGTAACCAATCGTGCGATAGGCGCGGTCCGCGTCGGGCATCGTCCTCCGGAACACGAAAACCGACGCGGTCGCGAGCGCGACGAAGATCAGGACCGCGAAGATCGCGTAGTCGGTCAGCGTGTCGTAGGACCCGGAAAAGACCAGGACGATGCCCCAGACCGCCTGCGCCACCAGCGCGCGAACGGGAACATGGGTGCGCGCGCTCAGCCGCGACAGCGCCGGGAAGAACAGACGGTCCTCCGCCATTGCGTATGGGATCCTCGCCGATGAGAGCGTCGTCACCTGCAGCGAGCCAAAGACGGACATGGCCAGGGCCGCCGCCATTATTCCGGCGGCGCCATTTCCGAGAAAAGTCATCACCGCCTTCGTGGCCACGGCCGATGAGACCGTGACGCTCGCTACCGCGGCCGGCGCGAGCACGTAGAAGTACGACACGTTGGCGAGGACGTAGAGCGACGCCAGAATGAGGATGCCGCCGATGATTGCGATCGGCAGATTCCGGCCGGGATTCTTGACCTCGCCTGCCACGAAGGTCACCTCGTTCCAGCCGTTGTAGGCCCAGAGCGCCCCGAGCATCGCGGCGCCGAAACCGGCGACGCCGCCGCGCGCCGAGGCGGGTACGCCGTCGCATGCGCCACCAGCGGCCGACATCGCGTAGTGCCCCCAGTCGCCATCCGCCAGCGCAAACGTGCCGAGCCCGATACCAAGGACGAGCGTGACTTTCAGTGCGGCCATAACCGCTGCGATGCGGCCGCCGACCCTGACTGCGGCGCAGTTGATCAGCGTGACCACGACGATGGCCGCGGCCGCGACTGCAGGAAGCACGAGCGAGTGCTGCGCCGCGAGTGCGCCGCCGCTCGCGATGTTCAGGAAAATCGCGAAGCCGGCCGCGAGCCCGGCGAAACCGCCGGTGCTGGCGACGAAGAACCGCGTCCAGCCGTACAGGAATCCCCAGACGCGGCCGTACGCATCGCGAATGAAGACATATTCCCCGCCCGCTCGCGGCATCATCGCCGCCAGCTCGGCATACGTGAGTGCGCCAGTGAGGCTGAGCAGGCCGGCGACGACCCAGGCTGCGATGACCATCCCGGGCGTGCCAACGTTGCACGTCATCACGCGCGCTTTCAGGAACACACCCGTCCCGATGACACCGCCGACGACGATGGCGGTGGCCGGTACAAGGCCGAGACCGCGGATGAGCGCCTGGTTCAACGCGACACGGCCGGTTCGATGATGTCGACGATGCCGGCGTCGATGAATTGACCGCCGCGCGTCTGGTGCGCGTGGACGGCAATCGTGTTCTTCCCCGGCCGCAGTGCCTGTCGTGCAGCGTCGTTCAACGGCACGTACGCAAATCCCGAGTTCGCGCCCGGCAACTCCGCAATCAGCGTCCCGTTGAGATACACCTGCGCGTCGTCATCGTGGAAGATCCGCAAGTGCGGCGCTGTCAGGGCAGCGGGCACGTCCACGCTGCGGCGCAGCCAGATATCGGCCGTCTTCCACTCGGTGCCGACCTTGGCGAAGCGTGTATCCAGCGCGCCGAATCCCGCCGAGCCTGTCTGCCACGCGCTGTCGTCGAACGCCGGATCGAACCATGCCGCGGCCGGCTGCGATGTCGTATAGCGCCAGGTCTGCGGCTGGCGATCCGATGCGGGCGCCAGGTGGACGATGCGCGGCGGCGTTTCGTACATGCGGCGATTGGCCGCGATGGAATCCGCATCGAGCTTCGTCACGGCGCGGTCGTAGGTCATGACGCCATTCACCTCGACCTCGACGTCTGTCGTCTGCGTGTAGATGGCCGACGACAGGCCGTCACCGATGTGCAGGCGCAGCTGCGCCAGGAGATCGCGGTACGCGGCGTTCAGATCCGCGAGCGAGGTGAAGCTGCGGTAGCCCCAGTTCCCGCGATCGAGCCAGGTGTGACCCTCGGTCGGCAGGCCGAGGCCGCCGAATTCTCCCAGCGTTGCCGCGCGCGCGGGTTCAAGCGGCGGCATCGCCGGACCGGGATACGAATGGAGATCGACGACGTCACCAACCTTTGCGTCGGTCCACCCACTCGTGTTATCCACGAGCCGCGTCGTGTCGTACGCCTTCAGCCACGAGACGTACTTCTCCGTCGCGTGCTGCCCCCATCCCTCGTTGAACGGCACCCACATCACGATCGACGGATGGTTGCGCAGATTGTCGATCTCCGCCTTCAGCTCGCGCGCGAAGTTCTCCTCTGCGTCGGCCCCCTTGTTATTGCCGCTCGGCATGTCTTGCCACACCAGCATGCCGAGCCGGTCCGCGTGGTAATACCAGCGCGCCGGTTCGACCTTCACATGCTTGCGGATCACGTTGAAGCCGAGCTCTTTCGTCTTCTGGATGTCGAACGCGAGCGCTTCGTCGGTCGGCGCCGTATACAAGCCGTCCGGCCACCACCCCTGGTCGAGCAGACCGAACTGGAACAGCGGCTTTCCATTGAGAAACATCCGTCGCGCACCAGAGGTATCAGACTTGACGGCGATGCTGCGCATGCCGAAATAGCTTTCGACTTCGTCCCCCGAATCGAGACGGACGCGAGTGCCGTAGAGAAATGGATCCGTGGGAGACCACGCGTGCGGCGAGGGTATCGCGATGGCAGCCGTCGGTCCTTCACCCTGCGCGATCACTCTCGCCCCATCCAGAACGGAGATCGATACGCGTCCTCCTGACGCGGCCCGCCCCTCGGTGCCTACCGAAACGGAGACGACCCCGCGATCGAGATCGGGATCGATTCTCAAACCGCTCACGTGCCAGGCCGGGACCGTCTCGAGCCACACGGTCTGCCAGATGCCTGTGACCGCGGTGTAGTAGATCCCGCGCGGCCGCCGCACCTGTTTTCCTCTGGGCTGTTGCCCGTCATCCGTCGCATCGCGGACCGCGACGACGAGCTCCTGGTCTCCGTCACCTCGGAGTCGATTGGTGATGTCGATCGTGAACGGGTCGTAGCCGCCGCGGTGCTCTCCTGCGAGGGCGCCGTTCATGTAGACAGCTGCCTCCCAGTCCACGGCGCCGAAGTTCAGGAGCACGCGGTCAGCTGTCCCGCGTGCGGGCGCAGCGAACGTGCGCCGATACCAGAGTCGCTGATCCGGCGCGACCCACGCACCGGCGCCACTCAGCTGCGACTCAACCGGGAAAGGAACGAGAATGCGTCCATCGAATGACGCGGGCCGCGGCGCATCCGCCGCAGTAATCGCGTAACCCCAGGGTCCATTCAGGTTCGTCCATTTCGGCCGCGCCATCTGCGGCCGTGGATACTCGGGCAATACATGGTCAGGCTTTACCTGCGCGGCCCACCTGGTCTGGAGATGCGTCGACGGAATCGGTGTCGCGGGGGACCGCGGCGCGGGTTGTTGAGAGGCCGGCCACAGGAGAAGCAACGCGGTGACGAGGATCCTCATTTGGGCATAGCCTAGATCATCTGATGGCTCTCTATCTCGGGTTTGATTCCAGCACGCAAAGTCTCACCGCCACTGTCATCGATGTGCAGGACGGGGCGCGGCGAATAGTGTTCGAGGACTCGATCGTCTTCGACGAGGCCTTTCCGCAGTACGGGACGCGGAACGGCGTGATCACGTCGGACGGCCGGACGGTGACGGCGCCGCCGCGAATGTGGGCCGACGCCCTCGAGACGATGGCGGCCAGGCTGCGCGATTCCGGTGTGGACCTTCGGCGCATCCGTGCCATTTCCGGATCCGGTCAGCAGCACGGCAGCGTCTACCTGGCGCATGGCGCCGGTCGCATCCTGGCGTCCCTTGATCCGCAGCGTCCGCTGGCCGCACAACTCGAGGGCGTGTTCTCGAGGAGCGACTCGCCTGTGTGGCTGGACTGCAGCACCACAGCCCAATGCGCGACACTCGCGTCTGCCGCTGGCGGCGATCGCGCGCTCGCGGAGATCACAGGATCGCGCGCCTACGAACGATTCACCGGCGCACAAATCAGCAAATTCGCGGCGGAACATCCCGATGCGTATGCGCGCACGGAACGCATCCACCTGGTCAGCTCGTTCATGGCGACGCTGCTCTGCGGCGCGGACGCCCCGCTCGAGCCAGGCGATGGGTCCGGGATGAACCTCATGGATCTGGCGGCGCGCGAGTGGGCATCCGCGTGCCTGGAGGCAGCCGCGCCCGATCTGCGCCGCAGGTTGCCTCCGCTTCGCGAGTCGTGGTCGATCGCGGGACCGCTCTCCTCTTACTGGCAGCGGCGCTTCGGATTTGGTCCGGCGCGCGTCGTCACATGGTCCGGCGACAACCCTTCGTCCTTGATTGGCCTTGGGTTGATCGAAGAAGGGCAACTCGGGATCTCGCTTGGCACGAGCGACACGGTGTTCGCGCCGAAGTCCAGCCCCGCGCCAGACCCGCGCGGTGCGGGACACGTGTTCGGATCGCCGGCGGGTGGCTACATGGCGCTCACCTGTTTCTCGAATGGGTCGCTCGCGCGCGAGCGGGTGCGCGACCAGTACGGGTTGGATTGGGAAGCTTTTTCAGCCCGCCTGGCGACGACGGAACCGGGCAACGACGGCGCGCTGATGGTCCCCTGGTTCATGCCGGAGATCACGCCGACGATCGATCGGCCGGGCCCGCATCGGCTGGATTTGGATGCGGCCGACGCGACGCGCAACGTTCGCGCGGTCGTCGAAGGACAGGCGATGGCGATGCGCATCTACTCGCAGTGGTTTGCGCCGAAGGTGACGGCGATCCGGGCGACCGGCGGGGCTGCGGCAAACCAGCAGATCCTCCAGGTCATCGCCGATGTGTTCGACGCGGAAGTCGTACGGATCGCGCCGCCGAACGCCGCCTCACTGGGCGCCGCGCTCCGCGCATTTCACGCAGACCGGTTGGCGGATGGCCGGCCACTGCCCTGGTCTGGCGTGATTTCCGGCTTTACGGATCCGATCGCCGGCACCGGTGCACAACCACGGCGCGAAGCGGTGGAGGTTTACCAGGAACTGCTTGCCAAGTACAGGCTGCTTGTCGAAAAGCTCTTACAGGAGGAGAGGAGATAAGGAGACGTAACAGTTTCTCCTGATCTCCTATTCTCCTGTTAAAGAAGACCAGCACTAGCGACTGATCCGCTCGTTGCGCTTTTCGCCGTTGATCGTCACGTTGGTGAGGACGAGGTCGCGGACGCCCTCGATAACATCCGGTGCCGCGACCCCGTCAAAGCGGCAGTCCGTCACTCTGATATCGGTGATCGGCGATTCGGCGAAGCCGCGGAGCAGAAACGCGTCGGTCGATCCTTCCTGCACGTGCAGGTTCACGTTGGACCGCAGCCGCAACGCGCCTGTCAGATAGCGTCCTGGCGGCATGACCACGCGGCCACCGGCGGCGGCGTGGCAGGCCTCGATTGCGGCGCGGAACGCGGGACCGGAATCGAACGCACCGTCCCCTTTTGCACCGTGAGCCGTGATCAGCATGTCGCGCGCGGGAAAGACGGGCGCCTTGATGCGGCGTAGGATCTCTGAGGCGGTGCCCCACAGGTCCTCCTGGTAAAGCGCCGAGGCACGCGCATCGAGTGGAACCAGGTGCGCCGCCGCAAACGCAGCCGCCGCAGCGCTCGCGCGGGAAAGGAAACGGCGGCGCGACATTGCGCGCGCCGAACTGGTCAAGCCAATCATGGCGCCATGATAAGCTGACCGGCGCACCACATGTTGAACGACACTCTCTACCGCGTACGACGCATCGAAGGCCTCCAGAATCTGCAGAAACGCGGCGAAGGGGGCGCGCGCGAGCTGACCAGCTCGCGCCTGCGCCTCGCCGCCGGCGCCAGCCACCGATATCAGATCGCGAGCGAAGAAACCGTGCTCGTGTTGCAGGAAGGCAAGGGCACCTTTGCCACGCCCGACGGCACGTGGACGCTCTCGCGGAGAAACGTATTCGACGAACGCGCCAGCGCGGTGTATCTGCCGCCCGGCGCACAGCTCACCGTGACTGCGGAGACGCCGCTCGAGGCGATCCTCGTCTCCACGCCGGCGCCGGCCGGCGGCCACGTGTTCGCGACCGGTCCCGAAGGGGTCGAGGTCAACGCGCGCGGCAAGGGGAACTACAGCCGCGAAGTGCACAACGTCTTCGTCACCGATCCACACGCAAAGCGGATCATGGTCGGCGAAACCATCAATCCTCCCGGCAACTGGAGCAGCTATCCTCCGCACAAGCACGACGGCAAGAACGGCGAGCCGGTGCTCGAAGAGGTCTACTACTACCGCGTCTCGCCGGCGCAGGGATTCGGCCAGCAGCTGATGTACACGAACGACGGCGAGTGCACGACGCACACGGTGCGCGACGGAGACGCGGTGTTGCTGCCGTACGGATACCACCCCGTCTCGGCTCCTCCCGGGTACAAGGTCTATTACCTCTGGGCCATGGCGGGTGCAGAGCGCAAGCTCGCGCTCCACGAGGATCCCGCGCACACGTGGATTCACAAGGCATAGCCGCGACCGTCGCGACAATCGAGCAGCTTGGCGTCGTCGCGGTGATCCGGATGAAGGACGCCGACAAGCTGCGCGCGGTGGTGGACGCGATCGCGGCTGGCGGCGTCCGCGCGATCGAAGTCACGATGACCGTTCCGGGCGCGGTGGCTCTCATCGCAAGGCTCGCGACCTCTCTCTCGAAAGACATTCTGCTCGGGGCCGGCACCGTCACCGACGCGCAGACGGCGCGAACCGTGATCGACGCCGGCGCGCGCTTCGTCGTGAGTCCCGTCTACCGCCCCGACATGATCGCGGCCTGCCACGACCGTCACGTCGCCGTGGCGCCGGGCTGCTTCACGCCGACCGAGATCCTCGACGCTCACGAGCGTGGCGCCGACATCGTGAAGGTCTTCCCCGCCACAGCCCTGGGACCGCAATTCATCAAGGACGTCAGAGCGCCGCTGCCGCAGGTGCGGTTGATGCCCACGGGTGGCGTGTCGCTCGACAATGCCGGCGACTGGATCCGCGCCGGCGCGATCGCCGTCGGAGTCGGGTCCGCCCTGCTGGACCACAAAGCGATCGAAGAAGGACGGCTCGACGTCCTCACGAACAACGCGCGGCGGATCGTCTCGAGTGTCGCCGCCGCAAGGTAGGTATGTCTACACGCGCCGTGACGTTCGGCGAGATCATGTTGCGCCTCAGCCCGCCCGGGTTCGAGCGGTTGTTGCAGTCGCCCGTCCTGTCGGCAACGTTCGGCGGCGGCGAGGCGAACGTGGCAGCGAGCCTCGCGCACTTCGGGCTCGAGAGCCACTACGTGACGAGGCTGCCGGCCCATGCCATCGGGGACGCGGCGATTCGCGCGCTGCGCGCGGAAGGCGTTCGCACGGACCACATCGTCCGCGGCGGCAGCCGGGTCGGGATCTATTTCGCCGAGACGGGCGCGAGCCAGCGCGCCGGCACTGTCGTCTACGACCGCGCGCATTCAGCCATCAGCGAGATCCCCGCGGATGCGATCGACTGGGACCGCGTGCTGGAAGGGGCGGGCTGGTTCCACGTCACCGGCATCACGCCCGCGCTCGGTGATGCGGCGGCTGCGGCGACGCGCACGGCGATTGAATCCGCAAAACGGGCCGGTGCCCGCGTCAGCGTCGATCTCAATTACCGGAAGAAGCTCTGGACGGAAGCGCAGGCGCAGGCTGTGATGCGGCCGATGATGTCGGGCGTGGACGTCGTGATCGCGAATGAAGAGGACCTGCAGTCCGTCCTCGGCGTGCGCGTGAGCGGGACTGACGTCACCAGCGGCACGCTGAACGTCGAGGCGTATCGCGAAGCCGCGGGATGGGTCACCGCAAAGCTTGGTCCCTCGCTCGTCGCCATCACGCTGCGCGAGAGCCATTCGGCGAGCGACAACGGCTGGAGCGCGGTGCTGTGGGACGGCAAGGGAAAGACGCTGCACCACAGCCAGCACTATGACGTGCGACTCGTCGATCGGATCGGAGGGGGCGACAGTTTCGCCGCGGGCCTGATTTACGGACTACTGACCGGCCGCTCGCACGAAGATGCGCTCCGCTTCGCGGTCGCGGCGAGCGCCTTGAAGCAGACCATCCCCGGCGACTTCAATCGGGTGAGCGTCAGCGAAGTCGACGCGCTCGCCAAAGGCGACGCCTCGGGCAGGGTCCAGCGATAGCGAGTCAGAATCGAAATCCAAGGCGGTGACGCACCGTACCAATACTGTCCACGAAAGCGGGGCAAGCCCAAAAGCCGTCTGGCCTGGGTTGCATTACTACTCGCAGTGATGGCAGTACGTAGTCGGCTGGCGGTCAGCGCGGTCAATGAGCCTCACCTGAGCGATCACCCCATCGGTAGGTCCTGGCGCACCTTAAGAGAACGTAAGACGTGTTCGGAGCAGATATTGCCTAATCGCGCTTATCGCACGAACACGTTCGGCATCAGCGCCAGCGGTTCGCCGCGGCGGAAGACCTGTAGCGGCGCCGCGAGTGCCTGGATCGCTTTCGGATTCGTGAACCCGAGGAGGGTCGCAAGCGTGCTCGCGCGATCCGCGCTGCCGAATGGATCGCGGACGATGTCATAGAACGTTTTCTTCGGCGGATAGATCACGAGCTCCACCTCGGCATCCTGCGCAATCTTGGCGCGCTGCTTGGCGAGCGCCACGGCGCGTTCGAGGCCGCCGAGCTCGTCGACCAGGCCAATTTCCTTGGCCTGACGTCCCGTCCACACGCGACCCTGTCCAATCGCGTCGATCTTTTCCGGAGTCGTGTTGCGTCCCTGCGCGGCTTTCTCGACGAACGTGTCGTAGGTGGCCTGCATCGTCTCGGCCATCCGGGTGCGCTCCTCGGGCGAGAACGGCCGGGTCGGCGCGTACATGTCGGCGAACTTGCCGCGCGACACTCCCTCCATGTTCATCCCGAGCTTCTTCAGCGTGCCGTCGATCACGAATTTCGTGAGGACGACGCCGATCGATCCCGTCAGCGTGGACGGCTCCGCCACGATTGCGTGTGCCGGCATCGCGATGTAGTAACCGCCGGACGCCGCGACGTCGGACATCGACGCGATGACCGGTTTCTGGTTCTTCGTCAGCAGGACCTCGCGCCAGATAATGTCGGATGCGATCGCGGAACCTCCGGGACTGTCCACGCGCAGGATGATCGCCTTCACGCTGCGGTCGGCGCGCGCCTTCCGCAGGTACTCCGCCATCGTGTCGGAGCCGACGACGGCGCCGCCGGGTGCGTCGTAGGTGCTCTTGCCGGACGCAATGATGCCCGCCGCGTAGATGATCGCGATCCGCGGACCGCGATTCAGCCCGAGGCTCGTCGAGCTCACGCCGCGATACTCGTTCATCTCGACGTAGTGGACCTTCCCCGCCGCGAGCTTGACCTTGTCGTCGAGCTCGTCCTCGTACGCCAGGTCGTCGATCAGTCCCGCGCGCAGCGCGTCCTCAGGCAGAAACGGTCCGTGATCGATCAGCGACTTCACGTCGTTTTCGCTCTTGCGGCGGCCGTCCGCGATACCGCGAACGAGCTGCCCGAACATGTCGTTGTTCAGCGATTCCGCCATCTCGCGATGCGCCGGCGTATAGGTGTGCTCGGTGAAAGTGTTCGAGGCGGTCTTGTATTCGCCGATATGGAGCGCGTCCGGATACGCCCCGATCTTGTCGAGCGTACCCCGCAGGAACAACTCGTAGCTCGCCATCCCCGTCAGATCCAGCGTCGCGCTCGGCATCAGGAATACCTTGTCGCACGCCGTCGCAAGGTAGAACTCCTGTTCGCCACCGTATTCCAGGTACGCGACGACGGGTTTCCCCGATCGCCGGAAGTCGGTGACCGCGTCGCGAACTTCCTGCACTTTCCCCCACAGCGCGGCGGTGCCGGTCGGCCGAATGATCACGCTCGAGATCCGCTTGTCGTTCTTCGCCTTGCGCAGGGCTTCGACGACGCCGCGGACCGTCGGCGCCGCTTCGATGAACTGCCCGAGAACGCCACCCGGTTCCATCTCGTTGAGATCGCCGCCAACGCGCAGAATCAGCGTCGAGTTGCTGGCGACCGTCGGCTCACGCCCCACCGCGGTCGCGAGGAAGAGCATGCCAATGGCGGAAATGAAGACGGCAAGGACGATGAGAAGGATGACAATCCAGGCGCCGCGGCGAAGTGCCATCCAACTAGTGTAGAACAGTACGCATGCGCGCCTTCATTCCTCTCGTCGCAGCGGCCGCCCTCGCGAGCTCGTCAGGATTGGGCCGCGCCGTCACGCAGCCACAGGGAAGACCGAACATCGTCATCGTCCAGGCCGACGATCTGGGGTACGGCGACCTGAGCGCCTATGGGCAGGCGCGGTTTCAGACACCATCCCTGGACCGCCTGGCTGTCGGTGGCATCCGGTTTACCGAGTACTACGCGGGAAGCACCGTCTGCGGACCGTCAAGGGCGGCGCTCATGACGGGGCTGCACACCGGCCATACCTGGATCCGCGGCAACGGCGAAATACCATTGCGCGAGCAGGACGTCACGCTGGGCATGGCGCTGCTCGACGCGGGCTACCGGACGGCCGTGATCGGCAAATGGGGACTCGGCAGGCCGGGCACGCCGGGGCTGCCGGACAAGAAGGGCTTCGAATACGCGTTCGGCTTTCTGGATCATCGTCACGCGCATCGGCAGTTCACCGATCACCTGTATCGAAATGGCGAGGTCGTCGCCACCGACGTGGAACACGATTACGCCAACGATCTTTTCACGCGCGAAGCCGCGACGTTCATCGAGCGGCAGGATCCGCGGCCGTTCTTTCTTTACTTGAACTACACCGTGCCGCACGCCGAATTCCGCGTCCCTGCCGATTCGCTGGAGGCGATGCGCGGCCGCTTCCCGGAAACCCCGTTCGTGAACGCCGCGGCAGACGCGCGGGTAACCGGCCGCGACGACGTATCGCTCGGCTATCGCTCGCAACCGACCCCGAAGGCGGCATTCGCGGCGATGATCACGCGCATGGATCGCGACATCGGTTCGCTGCAGGATCTGCTGCACACGCGCGGGATCGATCGACAGACGTTGCTCATGTTCATCAGCGACAACGGTCCTTCACACGAAGGAGGCGCGGATCCGGTGTTTTTCAAAAGCGCCGGCGGACTCCGGGGAATCAAGCGCGACCTGTATGAGGGAGGGATCCGCGTGCCGATGATCGCGAGCTGGCCCGGAACGATCCCCGCCGGACGCGTGAGCGCGCATCCCTGGGCCCACTGGGACATCTTTCCGACAGTCGCCGAATTGACGGGCGCGAAGACGCCAGACGGCCTCGACGGCCTGTCAATGACTCACGCCCTGCGCGGCCGGAAGCAGCGCGCGCACGACTTCTTCTACTGGGAGTTCCACGAGCGCGGCTTCCAGCAGGCGGTCCGCATGGGCCGCTGGAAAGCTGTCCGCCTGAAGAAAGATGCGCCGCTGGAGATCTACGACTTGGAGAGCGATCCACGCGAAGAGCACGACGTCGCGGCGGCGCACGCCGATGTCGTAAAGAAGATTGAGGCTTACCTGCTGACCGCGCGCACGGACAGCCCGCTCTGGCCTGTCAAATAATTATTCGTTCTGCAGCGGTTCTTCCTGCAGATTCGGCGCCTCCGGAAGGTGCTCGAGCAGCCGCCCGCATGCATTCCAGCGCAGCACGGCGTCGTCGTTGTGCGCAGGACGGATCGCTTCCGCGCGCTCGAAGAATGCCATCGCCTCGCGCAGCCACTCGCCCGCGCTCGCGGCGGCGTAGCGATCGCGCTGCAGCGCGGCTTTCGCGCGGCGCTCCCTCAGGAGACCGGAGTAATAGAGCCTGTCGTATTCGTCCGACAGCCGCGCCAGGAACTCGTCGGCGCGCGATGCCGCCGTGCGGGACGAGGACGTCTCTTCACGAAATTGATCGCTGAGGGAGAGCACCAGCGTGACGAGGGCTTCCTGGTTGGCCGGTTCGATGGCGAGGATGTCGAGGCAGATGCTTTCCGCCTCGCCAGGTTCGTTCAGCAGGCGGTAGCGCTCCGCCTTCATCAGCGCCGATGGGATGCCCTCTTTCGAGATCGGCTTCGGCTGGAACATGGCGTCCCCCCTTCAGGACTTGAAGACGCGCAGGAGCCTCGTCAGCGGGTCGTAGAAACGATCGACCACGCGCTCCTTGAGCGGAATGATCGCATTTTCGGTGATCGTGATGTGCTCCGGGCAGACGTTCGTGCAGCACCGGGTGATGTTGCAGTAGCCGATGCCGTGCTGCTCCTTGAGCTCCGGCACGCGGTCGGCGGCATCGAGCGGATTCATCTCGAGCGCGGCGGCGTAGGTGATGAATCGCGGACCGATGAATCCATCGTGCAGCTTGTGGTCGCGCAGGATGTGGCACACGTCCTGGCACAGGAAGCACTCGATGCACTTGCGGAATTCCTGCACCCGATCGACGTCCTGCTGCTGCATGCGCCAGGTGCCGTCGGGCGCATCGGCCGGCCGCGCCGTGAACGGCGTGATCGTCTTCTTCACGCGGAAATTCCACGACACGTCCGTCACGAGGTCCTTGATCAGCGGGAACGCGCGCATCGGTTCGACAGTGACCGGCGAGAGCAGGTCGAGCGTGTTCAGCCGCGTCATGCACATCAACTTCGGGTTGCCGTTGATCTCCGCGGAGCACGACCCGCACTTTCCAGCCTTGCAGTTCCAGCGGACGGCAAGGTCGGGCGCCTGCGTCGCCTGGATCTGGTGAATCGCATCGAGTACGACCATCCCGGGGACAACGTCGACAGAGTAATCACGGTAATGTCCGCCTGCCTCGTCGCTGCGCCAGACCTTGAAGGCCGCCTTGGTCATACTTTTTGATCCTCGATGATCTGCTTCAGCTCGGCCGGCAGCGGCGGCAGCGGCGCGCGGCACACTTCCATCGAACCATCCGCGGCGCGGCGCGTGACGATGTTGAACGTGGCGTATTCCGGATTCTTGTCCGGAAAGTCCTCGCGGAAGTGACCGCCGCGACTTTCCTTCCGCTCGATCGCCGAGCGCATGATCGCCTCCGAGACCGTCAGCAGGTTCTTCAGATCGATGGACGTGTGCCACCCGGGGTTGTACTCGCGGTGGCCCGTGATGCCTGCGCGCGCGGCCCGCGTCTTCAACGTCGCGAGCTCCGTCAGGGCCTGCTGCATCTCGCTCTCGGTGCGCACGATGCCAACGAGGCTCTGCATCATGTCCTGCAGCGCGGCCTGCACGGTGTAGGGATTCTCGCTTGCGGCAGCGCGATCGAACGGCTGCAGCGCATCCTTGATCGCACGATCTGCGCTCGCGGGATCGACGGCGGCGCGCTTGTTCTCCTTCGCGAACTTTGCCGCGTATTCCCCCGCGCGCTTGCCGAACACGAGCAGGTCCGACAGCGAGTTGCCACCCAGCCGGTTCGCACCGTTGATGCCCGCCGCGCACTCACCCGCCGCAAACAACCCGGGAATGGTAGACATCTGCGAGTCCGCATCCACGCGGATCCCCCCCATGATGTAGTGCGTCGTCGGGCCGATTTCCATCGGCTCCTTCGTGATGTCGATGTCCCCCAGCTCCTTGAACTGGTGATACATGCTCGGCAGCTTGCGCTTGATGTGCGCCTCGGCATTCGACATCTTCTTCTTGATCCACGCGATGTCGAGAAAGACGCCGCCGTGCGGGCTGCCGCGGCCGGCCTTCACTTCGCGCATGATGCAGCGCGCGACGTGATCGCGGGTCAGCAACTCGGGCGGGCGCCGCGCGTTCCTGTCTCCCAGCACGTACCGCCAGCCCTCTTCCTCGTTGTCGGCGGTCTGGTTCCGGTAGGGCTCCGGAATGTCGTCGAACATGAAGCGGCGCCCTTCCTTGTTTAGAAGAACGCCTCCTTCGCCGCGCACGCCCTCGGTGACGAGCAGCCCCTGCACGCTTGGCGGCCAGATCATGCCCGTCGGATGGAACTGCATGAATTCCATGTCCATCAGTTCCGCGCCCGCCTGGTACGCCAGCGCGTGACCGTCGCCCGTGCCTTCCCAGCTGTTGCTCGTGATTCGATACGCGCGTCCGGTTCCCCCGGTCGCGAGCACGACTGCCGCGGCATTGAAGACTTTGAACCGTCCACGCTCGCGCTCGTAGCCGATCACCCCCGTCGCGCGCCCATCCGAGACGAGAAGGCTGACGACGGTGAACTCCATGTGGACGTCGAGTCCGCGGTGGACGCCGTGATCCTGCAGCGTCCGAATCAGCTCCAGCCCGGTGCGATCGCCGACGTGCGCGAGGCGTGGATAGCGATGGCCGCCGAAATTCCGCTGCAGGATTTTTCCGTCCGGCGTGCGATCGAAGACGGCGCCCCACGCCTCCAGTTCGCGGACCCGATCGGGTGATTCCTTCGCGTGCAGTTCCGCCATCCGCCAGTTGTTGACGTACTGCCCTCCGCGCATGGTATCGGCGAAGTGCACCTTCCAGTTGTCGCGATCGTCCACGTTCGCGAGCGCCGCCGCGACGCCCCCTTCCGCCATAACCGTGTGCGCCTTGCCGAGCAGCGACTTGCAGATCAGCCCGACCTTCACGCCGGCCGCCGACGCCTCGATCGCGGCGCGCAGCCCGGCGCCGCCGGCGCCAATCACGAGGACGTCGTACTCAAAAGCTTGGAAGGTACTCACAGTATGCGGAAATCCGTCCAGATGCCCATCGAGCACAGCCGCACGTACAGATCGGCGAAGGCGACGGAAAAGAGACTGAGCCAGGCGAATACCTGGTGCTTGCGGTTCATCGCCGAGCAGGCCGTATAGCAGCCCCAGCGCACGGCGTTGGTCGAGACTTCATCCTTCCTGCCGCCGATGATGTGACGCAGGGAGTGACAGCTGAACGTGTAGCCCGCGAGCAGCGCCGCGTTGATGGTGAGGACGAGACTCCCGACGCCGATGCCAAACCCGTCAGCGAACTGGAACGACTTGATAGCGTCGTAGCTCAGGATGACCACGAACACCAGCGCGAAATACAGAAAGTACCGATGCGCGTTCTGCAGAACCAGCGGAAACGAACGCTCACCCCAGTACGACTTGCGCGGCTCCCCCACAGTGCATCCCGGCGGATCCTGCCAGAACGCCTTGTAGTACGCGCCGCGGTAGTAATAACAGGTGAAGCGGAAACCGCCCGGCGCCCACAGGATCAACAGCGCCGCGGAAAAAGGGAGCGCGCCCGGCCACCATCCGGGCTTGGGCCCCAGCCACGCGTGCGGTCCTTCGCCGAACAGCAGCGGCGAATAGAACGGCGACAGGTACGGCCCGAATTCGTAGTGGTTGCCCTGAAATGCGGCCCACGTGGCGTAGACGACGAAGGCGGACAGCGCGACGAAAACCGCGAACGGTTGAATCCACCAGAATTCGCGCCGAGTTGTTTCCCCGAACTTGCGCTGGACCAGCGGAAGCGACTGCGCCATGCGGCGCTAACGATACTGGAGGTGGGTGCTCGCAGGCAAACCGTGCTGCATGCGCAGTATCTGTCTTTGTCCTACCGGAGCATGTACGCAAGGAGACCGGCGACTGCGGCGACCTGGCCGATCCACAACACGAACGACCACCTGAGCATCTCGACGCAGGTTGTGGCGATCTCTTCGCGAATCTTGCCAAGCTCCTCCGCCATCCGCCGCTCGAACCTGCCCGCTGCCATTGCAAGCACCTGCTGATTCGCTTCCTTCCGCCCGGTTTCCAGCAACTCAATCAGACCAAACGTTCCGTCGTCGCCAAGCTGGGCACGCAGGGCGGCCGGAATACGGCCTGCCATGACTGCCGCTCCTTTCCACCTCTTCGACGACGATGCCATCGTCTCGGGGACAAATCGAGCGGCATGCGGGTTCGATCCTTTCGCTAACGATACTGGAGGTGTCACTTCTTCAGCGTGGCCGTCCAGTTGAGCATCACGGTAATGGGTGAGGCCACCGCGTCGGTGCCCAGGTTGACGAGGAACCGCTGGCCGTCGCGACTCGGTACGTAGTGAGTGCGCATGGGCGTTACGCCAGCGGCGATGCGCGTTTGGAATAACGGCCTCGGAATACCGAATGACGGACCCGCGCCAACCGGGACGGCCATGAGCTTCCGATCGTCTGACAGGAAATAGATCTCGTGTCCGTCAGCCCGCCAGCGCGGCTCGTAGCCGCCGTTCGTGGAGACGGGCCACTTCCGATCGGACCGCGGAAATGTCTCCACGTAGACCTCGAACCTGCCGGACTCATTCGAGGTATACGCCACCAAGCGACCGTCCGGTGAGAAGTTTCCATGGAACTGGTCTCCGGGTGAGCCGATCAATCTCTGCGGCTTTGCTCCTCCAGCGACCGAGAGCAGCCACAAGTCGTAGCCGGAGTCAGGCGCTGAAACAGAAAAGATGATGTTTCGCGCGTCGGGTGACCAGTCCGTGGGCACGACGTTATTCGTGGGTAACTGCGCTGCGACAAAGTCGTCCTGCACCAGCAGCGGTTCGTCACTTCCGCCGCCTCCGGCGCTCCTCTGATAAAACTCGATCAATCCCTTCCGATTGGTGCGAAAACCCAGGCGCGCTCCGTCAGGCGACCAGATCGCGGAAGCCGCGACCAGCCCGCCGGACGCCACCCGGAAGGTACTGTTGCGCCCGAGGTCTGTGAGCCAAATCTCGATCGCTCCGGCCTTCCGATCGACTAATGACGCGGCCAGGCGTTTGTCGTCCGGAGAAAGCCGGAAATCGGTGTAGTCACCCTCCGGCGTGCGAGGCGCGTCGAGCGGGTGACCCAAGCGGTCACACCATGCTAAACGGCCGTTCTGAAAGAGGGTGCCCCCATACGCGATGATTCCAGTTCGAGAGGCCGACACCGCGCTCATGTAGGCACTGGTACGTCCGACGTGTTCGGCGACGAGGAACGGTCGACCGTTGACCTCGAGACGCTCTGTATCGAACATCTGGCCCAACAGACTGTCCCCGTCGACGAACAGCAAATATCCAGGAGGCGAGTAGACGGCGGAGCCGTTGAGCGCAATCAGCAGCTTCTTCGTTTTGCCATCGAGCGATCCAACATACACACCGTTTTGATCTGGTTTATTGCCGAAGATGGAGTACAGGAAATGACGGCCGTCGGGCAGAAAATGTGGACTTCGATGCGTGCTGTCCTGGCGCGACTGGTCCATACTCGTCACCGAAGTCGTTCGTCCGCCGGACGCGTTCACTGAGGAAATCGGGCCTCTTGCGGCGCCGAACAGAATGGTGTCGTCCGGTCCCCACGTGGCACCGCGGAAGTCGGTGGTCCCTTGACTGATCACTTGCACGGCTCCGCCTCTGGCTGGGATCTTCTTCAGCTTTCCAGCGGCGAAGAACCCGATCCAGCGGCTGTCGGGCGACCAGAACGGATCCTGGGCATCCTCGGTTCCAGCCAGCTGCTGTGCGTCCACGCGATTCAGGGATCGCAGCCACAGCATCGGCCTGCCCTCGGGCACCTGCGCACTGAAGACCAAATCATGGCCGTCTGGAGAAATCGCAAACGAGGGGATGTTCAGCGTGGTGTTGTTGCGGACTGAGAAGGCGGTCTTTTCTTCCGGGAAGACGACGAAGCTGATTGCGTCACCTGACGACGTGCTCGAAGGCCGAGTGGCAAAGAACAACGTGGTACTCAGGAACAGCGCCGCGGCAATCCACGCCGCCCACTCGCGATGCTTCCGCGCAGGTGTCACGACGGCCGCCGAACCCGCGGGATCGTTCAAGACCTCCTCAATCTGGAAGCGCCCGTCGGCAATGTCGTGAAGCCGCTGCGCCACATCCTTCTTGAGGCACCTCGCGATCAGTAGCCGAATGCGTAACGGGGTGCCGTGAGGCAGCGCATGCCAGTCGGGCTCGTTCTTGACGATCGCGGCAAAGAGGTCCGTCAGGGTCTCCCCCTCGAACGGCCTCCGCCCCGTCAGCATCTCGAACAGCACGCAGCCGAACGCCCAGATGTCGGCACGCTTGTCTACGACTTTGCCGCGCGCCTGCTCCGGCGCCATGTACGCCGCCGTGCCCAAAATGATTCCGGCGAGCGTGGGCGCGGGACTCAGCACGGTCGGCGACTCCGCCAACTCGCCAGGAATGCCCGTCGGCTCGAGCGATTTGGCGAGTCCGAAGTCCAACACCTTCACCGTGCCATCGGGCCGCAGCTTGATGTTTGCCGGCTTGAGATCCCGGTGGACGATGCCCTTTTCATGCGCGGCTTCGAGCGCCTCGGCGATCTGACAGGCGATCGGCAGCGCCTCATCGAGTGGGATAGCGCCCTGCGTCAGCCGATCGGCCAGCGTCGGCCCCTCGACCAGCTCCATCACGAGCGCCGTCAGGCCGGCCGCTTCTTCCAGCCCGTAGACCGCCGCGATGTGCGGATGATTCAGGGTGGCAAGGAGTTCCGCTTCCCGCCGGAAGCGCGCGCGCCGGTCGGTGTCGCCGGCGAAAATCTCCGGCAGGACCTTGATTGCGACGTCCCGCTTCAACCGGGTGTCGCGGGCGCGGTACACCTCGCCCATGCCGCCGGCGCCCAGTGGCGAGAGGATTTCATACGGGCCGAGTCGAGAACTGGCGGCAAGCGTCACTGGAGCTCATTGTAGTGTGCCACTCAGGCCGTAACAGCGCCGTACCGTTCAGCGAAATGCTGGCTCAGCACTTCCGCAGGGGTTTGTTAGGCGCGGCGGCCGTGCGGCGAGGCGCGCCAGCGCGAACTGCGGATCGGGCGCCGCCGTCCCCAGCACGCACGAGGCGAGCAGCTCGCCGAGCGCCGGTCCCATCTTGTAGCCGTGGCCCGAACCGCCGCCGGCGATCCACACGTTGGCGGCGTGCGGATGGCGATCGATGATGAAGTGCGAGTCGGGCGACGCCTCGTACTGGCAGACTTCCGATCCCAGCAGCGGCGCGCCGGCAAGAGCCGGAAAACGCAACGCCAGGAAGGCGCGCGCTGCGGCAACACCGGCCGCCGTCGCATCGCGCGTTCCGCTCGTCGGATCGAACGCCGGCCCCGGCGTATCGTCCGCGACCTTGAAGCCGCGATTCGCGTTCCCGGAAATGCCGTAGATCACCCGATCGCGATAATCGACCCACACCGGCATCGCCGGATCGTTGAAGCGGCTGTCGCCGCGCGGCGTGCCGAAGTAGTAGACCTCCTGGCGCGTCGGCATCACGCGCGTGCCGATTGCGTCAGGAAACAGCTTCCCCAGCCACGGACCGCAGGCGAAGACGAAGACGTCCGCCTCGATCGACCCGCCATGCTCGAGAGCCACGCTGCGCAGCTTTGACGGCACGTCGAAAGGAATCGGTACGGCGGCCTGCCGGTACTCGCCGCCTTCGGCGACGAAGCGTTCGACCACGTGCTCGCACGCGCGGCGGGCGAGCAGGTATCCCGCGACGGGCTCCCACAGGACGTATTTGATGCTGTCGTCGAACGCGATCTGCGAAAACCGCCTCGCCGCCTCGGACGTGGTGAGCTCCTCGATCGGCATGTTGGCCGCGCGCAGCGCTGCCGCCGAGGCGCGGCCGAACGAGGCATCCGCGCCGAACATCCACAGCGCGCCGGTCGGCCGGAAGAAGCCGCGCTGCCATCGTGCATCGTGCGCGCGCCACAGCTCCATCGCCCGGATCGCCATCCGCGTGTAGATGGTCCGGGTGCCGTAGGTCGCGCGGATGACGCGCGTCTCGCCCCCGGAGCTCGCGCGGCTGTTGCCAGGCCCCCACGCGTCGATCAACGTCACGCGCGCGCCGCGCCGCCGCAGCTCGAGCGCGGTCCAGCCGCCGAACGCGCCCGCGCCGATCACGACAACGCGCGGACCGGCCTGGGCCAAGCCGCGCAGCGGGCCTTGCGCCGCTGCCACGGGCAGCATCAGCGATGCCTTCAAGAGTTCACGCCGCGTCGCCACCGCAGTTGCTTATGCCACAGATCAACACAGTTTAAAAGCCACCGACCACCACGGACGAACACGGTTAAAGCCACAGACAAACACAGACGAACACAGATCAACTTTTTGTCTGTGTTGGTCTGTGTTGGTCTGTGGCCGTGTTGGTCTGTGTTGGCCTGTGGCCGTGTTGTTCCGTGGCCTAGAAGTAGAACTTCACGCCGAGTTGCAGCTGCCTCGCCGGGAACGCGGACGTGATCGTGCCAAACGACGGCGTTGAGCGGTTGCCGTTCGGCGTCTGGAAGTTCGTGTGGTTGAAGAGATTGAATGCCTCGATGCGCGCCTCGATGCGTTTCGAATCCCCTTGCAGCCCGATCGACTTGTGGAGCCCGAGATCGAGCTGATTGAACGACGGCCCGCGCACCCCGTTCCTCGGCGCATTGCCGAAAGGCTGCGTCTGGTCGGTCGGGATCACCACGTTGGCCGGATTCAGGTAGTTCCTGGCTCCGCCGTTCGGCGTGATCGGATCACCGGTCAGGTTCGGCCGGTAGGTCAGGGTGCCGCCGACGCTGAACGCCGCGGTCGGCGAATACGACAGGTTGACCGGCACACCGCTCGTCGAGGCATTGATGCCGACGATGCGCCAGCCGCCGAGGAAGCCGTCCATCACCGGGTTCATGTTCGACGCGAACTTGCGTCCCTTGCCGAACGGCAGCTCCCACACGACGCTGGTCGTGTTGTTGAACGGCTGGTCGTAACCCGAACGGCCGAACTCGGCGTCAAGGTTGCGGTAGTTCACGCGGCTGTTGTCGCCATTCTGCACCTCGAGGTGCCCCGATGCATTGTCTCGCGCGCGCGAATACGTGAACGAGTTCAGGAGATACAGGCCGCGGCTGTAACGGCGCTCCACCTTGAGCTGCAGCGCGTTGTAGTCACCCTTGCCGCCGGCGAACGCCGCCTGGATCTCCTGGAATCCCTGGATTGGCCGCCGCGCCTGCAGCGACGTGTTCTCCCCCGCGGCATTGGGCCGCGCCTGGTTGAAGTCGCCGAGGATGAGAATGTCGCGGCTCCTGTTTCCCACGTAGCCGACATCCACGAGAAGGTTCGTGAGAATCTCGCGCTGGACCGAGGCGTGCCAGCTCGTCACGTTCCCCGTCGGCGTGTCTTTCGGAATGTAGTTCACGCGCACGTTCACCGGGTTGAAGCTGGCCGGCGTGGTGTACCCCTCGGGATAACCCTGCTGCGTCGTCCGGAAGCAGGTCGTCGGATTCGCGTTGCCGACGCAGAGCGGCTGGTTGATGGTCTGGTTGATACTCAGACCAACGACGTGCGGGCCGTTGAACGACAGGAGGTTCTCGCCGCCCATGCGGTTGAAGTGGATGTAGCTGACGCCGTAGCCGCCGCGGACGACGGTCTTGTCATCGAGCGTCCAGGCCGCGCCGAGCCGTGGCGCGAAGTTGTTGCGATCCGGATTGACCAGCGCGCGGTCGTAGATCGATCCGTTCTTCGCGGCGATCAGCGAATTGGTCGCCGGATCGAAGTTCGTGAGGAAGTTGTCCTTCTCGTACTGAGGCGTCGCGTACTCGTAGCGCAGGCCGGCGTTCACCGTCAGCTTCCGACTCACTTTGATGTCGTCCTGCAGGTAGGTGAAGTGCATCCGCTGGCGCAGGTTCGCGAGGAACGGCGTGATGATCGAATACGAGCTGCGCAGCCCCAGCATGAAGTCCGCGAGGTCGTAGGTCGCCGAATCGGAGGTGGCGCCCACGGGCCGGGTGAACTGGCCGGCATAGGTGTCGCGCCCGTACTTCGGGTTGAAGTCGTCGATCTGCGTGTTGATGGCCTGGAACTCGTAGCCGGTCTTGAAGGACTGCCGCCCCATGATCCACGAGTAGTTGAACCGTGGATTGAATACCGACGGATCCTGGAACTGCGGGTTGCTGTTCTGCCGGCCCCAGCTGGTAAGTCCGGTCACGTTCTGTTCGGTAAGTCCTCCGGCGAACCGCGGGTCCGTGGGCAGCCCCGTGATCCCGTACAGGTCGAGCATCGTCGGTCCGCCAACACCGGGCGGCTCCTTCCCCGCCTTCGTGCGCGACCACCCCAGACGGAAGTCCACGAGCGAGGTGCTGGTCGGGGCATACGTGATCCCGCCGGCGACCTGATCGTTCAGCACGTGGAGCCGATTGTTACTGGGACTGCCGGTCTCGCCGGGAATGGGCGAGGGCTCGAAATTATTCGCCTTGCGGTGACTCACCCGGCCGAACGCCGTCATGCGCGTGGTGAACTGGTGATCGATCTTGATGTCGTACTTGTTGTTGCGGTTGGTGGCTTCCGGGAGCGAATCGAAATTGTTCGACAGTCCTGCGCGCGTCGGACTCGGCAGGCCGGCCAGCACCTTCTTTGCGAAGGAGGTGATGGCGCTCGACGGAATCACCCCATTGGCATACGTCTCGCCAGTCAGTGGATTGAAGATCGGTTTTCCCAGGTTGCCGGCGCGCATCGCGTCGGTCGGAATCGTCGCGAACGTCGCCGTCTTCGTCGTCTGGCGGAACCCCTCGTAGTCGGTGAAGAAGAACGTGCGGTTGCGCACGATCGGACCGCCCAGCACGAAGCCGAACTGGTTGCGATCGAACTTCGGCTTGCCCGCCGACGGATGGAAATAGCCCTCGGCGTTCAGCTTGGTGTTGCGGTTGAACTCCCAGCCCGTGCCGCTGAACCGGTTCGTGCCGCTGCGCATCGAGGCGTTGATGACGGCGCCGCCGGTGCGGCCGTACTCCGCGCTGAAGTTGTTCGTCTGCACCTTGAACTGCTCGACCGCGTCCGGGGACACCTGCACGAGCTGGTTGGAGAAGCCCTGGTTGCTCGTGCCGTACGAGTTGTTGTCCACGCCGTCCAGCATGAAGCTGTTGACCGCGCTGCGCAGACCGTTGACGTTGAACGACGCGTCGCGTGAGTCGGAGATCGCGGAGCGCCGCACGCCCGGACTGAGAAGGGCGAGGTCGGCGTAGTTGCGGCCGTTGAGCGGCAGGTTCACGATCTGTTCTTTGGCGATGACCTGGTCGCGCCCGCTCGATTCCATTTCGAGAAGCGGGGACGCCGCCTGCACCTCCACCGTCTCCCCCAGGCTGCCGACCGCGAGCGTGAGATCGACGCGCTGCCGCGCGTTGACGGTCACCGCGACGTCCTTGGCCTCGGCTGCTGAGAAGCCCTGCAGCTCGGCCCGCAGGTTGTAGGTGCCGACGCGAACGTTCAGAAACTGGTAGTTCCCGTCGCTGTCACTCACAGCACTCGCCGAGATGCCCGTCGCCGTGTTCTTGAGCGTTACGGTCGCGCCGGGAACGACAGCGCCGGACGAGTCCTTCACAGTGCCGAGCACCGTCGCGGTGTCGAACTGCGCGAAAGCGGGGACAGGCAGCAGCAGCGCTGCCATCAACAGGCCGAGGAGCGTGCGGCTCACCAGGCGAATTCGAGAGGGCATGTCACGTCCTTTTTAATGTGAGAAAAGCGCGCACAGTGTAACCCAAGACCCCCGGATCGCCGTCAAACCGTCATCCCGAATTTATTTCGCGACACCCGCCACGCACTGCGCCTGCTCGTCCTGCGTCCAGGCTTCGGAACCACGATTGTGGCGACCATTGCCCTGGCGATTGCCGGCAACACGGTGATGTTCGGACTGATTCGCGGCATCCTGAATCCATTGCCATTGCCCGATCCCGCGCGGCTGGTACGCGTGGAACAGGGCTTCCGTCGGCGCGATTCGCGACGCGGTGTGGCAAGTCGATCCCGATCAGCCAGTCGGTTCGATCCTGCCACTCGAGGCGCGGATCTCCGCCGCCCTGGCGCCGCGGCGATTCAACCTGCTGTTGCTTGGCGCGTTCGCGGGCGCGGCGCTACTGCTCGCGGCAGTCGGTATCTACGGAATCGTTGCGTTCGCGATGGCCGCCCGCGCGCGTGAAATCGGAATCAGGGTGGCGCTTGGTGCCGCGCCGCGGCAGATCGTCTGGCTCGCCGTCGCACGCGGCGCCGGCCCGATCGCCGCAGGCGTCGCGATCGGCTGCGTGGCCGCGTGGAGCGCGGCCGCGCCCATGAGCGGAATGCTTTACGGAGTGCCCGCGCGCGATGTGATTTCACTTGCCGTGGCCGCCGCGCTGATCGGCGCGTCGGCAATCGGCGCGATCGCCGGTCCGGCCGTGCGGGCCCTTCGAATCGATCCGGCTATTTGCTGCCGATTGCCATGATCTGATCCTGCGTGCGAAGCAGCATCCGGCCTTCGGTCAAGGCGGGTGTGGCCAGGATCGGCGTGGACATCTCGTTCATCGCCACGACCTCGTATTTCGGTCCGGCGGCGATCACGAAGACCTGTCCGTCCTCGCTCGCGATGAACACGCGCCCGTCGTTCGCGACCGGCGACGCGGTGAACGCCGAGGTCGCGCCAGCGAGTCGTGTTTCGTACTTCTTCTCGCCGGTCTTCGCGTCGAACACCGCGAGAACGCCGTTGTAACGGACAATGTAGACGAGGCCGCGGTACACGAGCGGCGTGCACAAATAGCCGCCACTGCGAGGCGCCATCCAGACGACGTGATCGTTGCTGGTCGCGTCGGCCGTGAGACTCACGTCGCCGGTCGCTGTCTCCTTGATGGCGTAGACGGGAGACTGTGGCCCATGCGCGTTCGTGATGTAGACGAGCCCGTCGCTGACTACGGGAGTCGGGACCGGAATGTCTCCGCCACCTGACAGCTTCCAGATCTCCTGGCCGGTCTTGAAGTCGTAGGCGCCGACGTGACGCATGCCGTTGACGAGGATCTGCGTGCGGCCGTTCACTTCGTGAATCGTCGGCGTGCTCCACGTGGGCACATCCGTGCGTGCGATACGCCAGACCTCCCGGCCGTCCTTCGCGTCGAACATCGCGAGGAACGATCCTTTCTGCACGTCCGCCTGGATGATCACCATGCCGTCATGCAGCACCGGCGAGCTGCCCGTCTCCCATTGCGCCTCGGGCACCCTGTAGAAGCCGGCGTCAAGTACGCCGAGATCCTTCTTCCAGAGGAGTTTCCCTTCATGTCGTACGCGTACAGTCCCTCGGAACCGAAGAACGCAATGACGCGTTCCCCGTCAGTGGCGAGGGTCGAGTTCGCGTGGCTGTTTTTCATGTGGCGCTTGATCTTCGGCACACCGGTGTAGGTCGTCTGCTGCCACTTAATCTTTCCGGATTTCTTGTCGAGTGCGTACACACGCCACTCGTGCACTGTGTCGTCCTGCACCGGCGAGATGTCCCCGTATAAGCCGACTTTCAGGTTCGCGTCCGTCTTGCCGCTGATCGACGTGGACACGAAGACGGTGTCGCCCCATACAACTGGGCTCGAGAGTCCGAGTCCGGGGATCGGCGTCTTCCACGCGACGTTTGTGTTATTCGCGGCGTTCCACGTCGCGGGAATCGAGAAGCCTTCTGCGATTCCGCCGGCGGAAATGCCGCGGAACTGTGGCCAATCGACGCCCGGTCGCGGCGCGTTCGACGCGCGCGTGTGCGTGAGAGTGGTTGCAACCAGGAGAAAGACGGCCGGAAGGATGCGGCGCATGGCGCATCCTACAACGGCTGCCCGCGACCCGGAGCTCGAGCGGGATGAATTACTGGATGGGCGTGCCGCCCGACGGCGCGGCGCTGTCGCTGCCGGCGGCGCCGATCGCAGTCGTCGCCTGCCACACGGTGCCGGTCGTGTTGATGAAGAAGTGCCGGTTGCCGGTGGTGACGGCAATCGGATCCGCCCACGCGTGAAACCCTGACGAGAGATTCGTCGCGCCGTTGCATGCGGTGGTGCCGGTGGCCGCGGTGCCGCTCATCGACAGGCTGTAACCGCTCTTCACCGCACTCGGCGCTTGCGCCAGATCGGGACTGAGAAACGCGGAACCGCCTGACGGTCCGGTGCCGAGAATATCGAGGGACTGTGCATACTTGCCGCTCGCGCAACTGGCGGCGAAGGTCCCCTGTGCGCTGCTGATGGCGCGAAGCGATCCGATGGCCCAGGCTTCGTTGCCCGAGATGCGCGCACGGATTAGTCCGGGAACGGCGATCGCGGCGATGATGCCGATGATCGCCACCACAATCAGCAGCTCGATGAGGGTAAAACCTTTCGACGTGCGCACTCTCATTGACTGGTCTCGTTCCGGTTATCGACGGATGATGGGCAGAACAGCAACCGGAGTGCCAGTCTGACGCACCCCAAGTCGTGCAAAATTACCGCACGTACAGGCAGTTGCATGACAGACCGGGGCGCATCGGGTGACAAATTTTGTCGGAGTGACAAATGAATCGTCGTGAGCTTCTGCAGTCCATGGCCGCGATCGCGGCGGTCCCCGCGGGCGTTCTGAATTCTGCTGCGCGGCGTGCGCAACCGGCTGCAGCGGGGCGCCAGTACTGGATCGAGATGGTCCGTCGGCTGAGCGATCCGGTCCTGAAGAACCTCGCGAACGGCACGTTGCGCGCGCGGATGCCGGTCGAACAGAGCGCGGGCGCGAATCGCGCCGCGGTCACCCACCTCGAGGCGCTCGGTCGTTTGCTCGCGGGCATCGCGCCCTGGCTGGAGCTCGGCGCTGACGAATCCGCCGAGGGGCGCTCGCGCGCAGACTACGCGAAGCTTGCGTGCGCGGCAATCGACAAGGCGGTCGATCCCGCGTCGCCGGACTTCCTGAACTTCACGCGCAACAGCCAGCCGCTCGTCGATACGGCGTTCCTCGCGCAAGGCCTGCTCCGCGCGCGGCGAAGCATGCTTGGCGCGCTCGACGCGCGGACCTCGCGCAATCTCGTCGCCGCGCTCGAATCCACGCGGGCGATCTCGCCGGGCTACAACAACTGGCTGCTCTTTTCGGCGATGGTGGAAGCGGGACTTTCTGCGCTGGGCGCGCGTCCGGATCTCGTCCGCGTGGATTACGCGCTACGCCAGCACGACGCCTGGTACAAGGGAGACGGCGCATACGGCGACGGTCCCACGTTCCACTGGGACTACTACAACAGCTTCGTCATTCACCCGATGCTGCTCGACGTGCTCGACGTGTTTCGCGACACGCAGGCAGGATGGAAAGCGCTCGCACCGCGGGCCGAAGAACGCGCGCGGCGCTATGCGGCGGTCCAGGAACGGCTGATCGCGCCCGACGGCAGCTTTCCACCGATCGGCCGCTCGCTCGCCTATCGCTGCGGTGCGTTTCACCTGCTCGCGCAATCTGCGCTGCGGCACGCGCTGCCGGAGCGTGTCTCTCCCGCGCAGGTGCGCGGCGCGCTGACCGCCGTGATCCGGCGCACGCTCGACGCACCCGGGACGTTTGATGAGGCGGGATGGCTGCGGATTGGTTTCTGTGGCCATCAACCCGGCGTCGGGGAGACCTACATCTCGACGGGATCGCTGTATCTCTGCGCGGTCGCCTTTCTGCCGCTCGGACTTCCGGCGGCGGATCCGTTCTGGTCCGCGCCCGCTGAGCCGTGGACCTCGCAACGCGCCTGGTCGGGACAGGCATTCCCGATCGATCACGCACTGACGACGTAGTTGGCTTGACCGCATGTCCGATGTCCGCTTGCCGCCGTAGCCTTGGCGGAGGCGGGATGTTCGCTTGCCCGCCGTAGCCTCGGCGAAGGCGGGATGTTCGCTTGCCCGCCGTAGCCTTGACAGGTTGGAGCTTCGGGGTTCGGGGTTCGAGGTTCGAGGTTCGAGCTTGGACGTGACGCGGTCAGCGACGGCCTCGCCTGCGACCTAAGGTATCTAGCCTTGTCAAATCCCCCGCGACGAGAGCGGCCTTCTTCTGTCCGCTGCAATGTTTTATTTGTCGTTCGCGCCGGATAGCCGCAGTCGTTGAGGGAATTTCCTCCGAGTAGACGAGTGTTACTGGTCGGCGAACCGCCGGATATTGCGCTGCAGTGCCATCGTTGTGCTGACGCTCTCGCGCCGCGAGATCTGCGGCATGTCCGACGTAGCAAGTACCGTCAGCGCAGCGGAGAATATAGACAAAGGTTGAAGAATCATACGGGACAGGAATGTCCCTCGACTCGCGTGAAGGAGATGGGATCGCTCGCTCGGGACACCACTCGACTCGGCGTGCGCGCCTGAATCGGAGTGCCACTCACCCTGCGCGCGTGGCCTGCCACGAGCGAGGCGCGAAGCGCCGAGTCGAGTGGTGCGGAAGAAAGGATTTGAACCTTCACTGCCTTGCGGCAACAAGCTCCTGAGGCTTGCGCGTCTGCCAGTTCCGCCACTTCCGCACGAAGAGGGTGAAACGACTGGCCTGAACCATCGAGTATAGCGCAGAATGGCCGTTCCGTGAGACGACGTCTCCTGATGTGGCTGCTGATTGCGCTCGTTCTCGTCACCGTCGGGCTCGCTGTGCTGGTGCGGTGGGTCGAACCGCGCATGGTGTTTTTTCCATTCGCCGGCGAGACCGAGACGCCGCGCGATTTCGGCGTGGCCTTCGAGGCGGTGACGATCGACACGCGCGATGGCGAGAAGCTTCGCGCATGGCGTATGGACGCGCCGGCGCCGCGCGCACGCATCGTCTACTTCCATGGCAACGGCGGCAACCTGTCCAACTGGGCGCCGATCGTCGCCGCCATCGCGCGGCGCGGTTATTCGATCGTGGCAATCGATTATCGCGGCTACGGCATGAGCACGGGACGGCCCACGGAGCAAGGTCTCTACCGCGACGTTGAAGCAACAGTCGCGCAGGCATGGCCGGACAACGCGTCCGCTATGCCGTTGATCTACTGGGGACGATCGCTGGGCGCGTCGATGGCCGCGTACGCCGCCACGCTGCGCAAGCCGGACGGCATCATCCCCATCGAGGCAGGATTTGCGAACGCACGCGCCGCGGTTCGCGGATCGCCCGTGCTGGCCCTGCTCTCTCTGCTTGCGAGCTATCGATTTCCGGCGGGCGAGTTCCTGAATCGCGCGGGCGCGCCAGTGCTCGTCATGCATGGCGACCGCGATACCGTTATCCCGTTCCCCCTCGGTCGGGAATTATTCGAGAACATCACCGCGCCGAAGGAGTTCGTGATCATCAAAGGGGGCGATCACAACGACGCCGTCGCACCGGATACCGCGGCCTACTGGGCCGCCATCGACAGGTTCATCCAGCAACTGCCGCGCAAGCGCTAGAACCTCGAAGCTCGAATCTCCCGCCTCCGCCAAGGTTACGGCGGGCAAGCCGACCTCCGACCTCGCGATGGGCGAGTGGTTGACGAACAGGGCCGGCTTGCAGTGACAATGCTCCATCGCTACCGACCGACTCGCCATCGTTGCCGCCGACGGGGTCTTCTCCTATTTCGATCTCGCGGAGACCGCCGCGCGGGTCGCTTCCGAGCTCGCGGGAAAAGGGGGCGACTTGCTCGAACAGCGCGTCGCCTTTCTTGTCCCTCCGACCTTCGCGCACGTCGCGATCGCGCGCGGCATCTGGCTCGCGGGCGGCGTGGCCGTTCCCCTCGCCGTTTCGCATCCGCCCGCTGAGCTCGAACACGTCATTCGCGATTCGGGCGCGTCGATCGTGGTCGGCAGCGGCCGCCAGGCGGAGGCGCTCGAACCAATCGCGACCGCCATCGGCGCGCAGTTTCTGCGTACTCCCAACCTCCTCGCGGGCGACTCAGAAAACGGGGACAGTCCCCGTTTCGGCGAAGTCGGTGAGCCGCAGAGACTTGCCGATTCGAGGGGTGTTGTCGAAAAAACGGAAAACGGGGACTGTCCCCGTTTTCGCCGCGCGATGATCCTCTACACCAGCGGGACGACGGGCAAGCCGAAAGGCGTCGTCATGACGCACGCCAACATGGCGGCGCAGATTGGCTCCCTCATCGAGGCGTGGGGCTGGACCGCTGAGGACCGCGCCTTGTCCGTGCTGCCGCTCCACCACGTCCACGGAATCATCAACGTCGTCGGCTGCGCGCTCGCCGCAGGGGCAAGCTGCGAGATCCTTCCGCAGTTCGAGACCGAGCCGACCTGGGAACGATTGACCTCCGGCGAAATCACCGTGTTCTCGGCGGTCCCGACGATCTATCACCGGCTGATCGCCTCGTGGGACGCGGCGCCACCGCAGGTGCAGCGCGCGCGATCGGAAGGGGCGCGGCAAGTGCGCCTCATGATGTCGGGATCCGCGGCATTGCCGCGCGCAACGCTCGAACGATGGCAGGCGATCACCGGATACACGCTGCTCGAACGATACGGCATGACGGAGCTCGGGATGGCGCTCTCGAATCCGTTGCACGGCCAGCGGCGGCCGGGCTTCGTAGGTACGCCGCTCCCCGGCGTCATGGTCCGGTTGATAGACGACGAGATCGAGGTCCGCGGCCCTGGCGTGTTCCTCGAGTACTGGGGCCGGCCCGACGAAACGCGGGAGGCGTTCCACGACGGGTGGTTTCGCACCGGCGACGTGGCCATCCTCGAGGACGGCGCCTATCGACTCCTCGGGCGCCGCAGCGTGGACATCATCAAGACCGGCGGCTACAAGGTGTCGGCGCTGGAAATCGAGGACGCGCTTCGCGCGCATCCCGCCGTCCGCGATTGCGCGGTGACCGGTGCTCCGGATGAGGAATGGGGCGAGCGTGTCGAGGCCACGGTAGAGCTCGCGGAAGGGGCGTCGCTGACGCTCGAAGACCTGCAGCGCTGGGCGAAGACGCGGCTCGCGCCCTACAAGATCCCGCGTCGCCTCTCCGTCACGCATGCATTGCCACGCAACACGATGGGTAAAGTCTTGAAGTCGAACCGGACACCGCGCTGAACGCAACAACTCCAGTTCCGTCAGCGCTTTGGACGGCACTAATTGTGCTTACACAGTCGTCATTCCATGAGTGACGACTGGAAAAACGAGGACGATATCAAAGCGGAACTTCGCGTCCTCACGGACGAGCTTCGCACGCTGCGACACGAGCTGCGGAACATGGTGGCGCCGCCCAAGGCGAACCCGGCGCGCGCCTTTCTTCACCGCCACTCCTGGCCCAGCACGCCCGGCGTTCCCGCAAGCGCCGACGAGAAGAAGCCTGACCCTCCGAAGCGCGCGCCACGACCGCGCAGAAAACGCTGACGTAGAATCGCGGCGTGCACCGCCGCGAGATCCTCCATCAACTCGCCCTCCTCGGACTCGCACCCTTAGCACGATTAGCATCTTTAGGACCTTCAGCACCTTCGGATCCTCTCAGCTCGCGCCTGATCCTTCTCGGAACTGCCGGCGGTCCAACGCCGAAAAAGACACGTTCGGGCCCCTCGCAGGTGATTGTCGTCGGCGATCGCGGGTACGTCGTGGACTGCGGCGACGGAGTGGCCCGGCAACTGATGATCGCCGGCGTGTTCCGTACGTTAAGACATATCTTTCTCACGCATCACCATTCGGACCACAACGCGGATTACGGCAACCTGCTGTTGCTCGAATGGGGTGACAGCCTCTCGACGCGCGTGGACACGTGGGGACCGCCACCGCTTAACCGGATCACTCAGCTCTTTTTCCAGATGAGCGAACCGGATCTCAAGGTGCGCGAGCGCGACGAAGGACGGCCCCCGCTCAGGCCGCTGGTGCACGCGCACGAAATCCGGCGGGCGGGGCTCGTGTTGAAGGACGACCGCGTCACGGTGACCTGCGCCGTGGTCGATCATCCACTCGTGCCGCTCGCATTCGCTTACAGGTTCGACTGTCCCGATCGGTCGATCGTGATTTCGGGCGACACGCGCCCCTGCAATGCGCTCGTGCGCCTCGCGCGCGACGCGGATGTTCTCGTACACGAAGCGCTCTACCTGCCCGCCGCACCAGGTGCTCCGGGGTCAGCGTTGCGCAGGCATGTCGTCGAGAGTCACACGACGGTCGAGGATGCGGGCAAGGT
>DASPXV010000075.1:0-12708 GCA_035637115.1 Vicinamibacterales bacterium | reverse complement strand
TGAGGCAACATCTTCGATCTGGCTGACGACGGCTGAGATCCCCGGCGTTCGGCGGTTGTTCTGGCTTGCACGCGGGCCGGTGTTTAGGGTTCCCGATCGGGACCGGCGGACGCTGCCGGCTCCGCACGCCTGTTCTCGCAGTCATGCGCCGGCTCGCAACCACGTGAACAGGCGCCGTCGAACATGCAGGACATGATGAAGATGCACGAGCAAATGATGGCCGAGATGAACGCGGCCGACAGAAAGTTCGATGCACTCGTTAAAGACATGAACGCCGCGAAAGGGGATGCCAAAGTAAACGCCATTGCGGCAGTCGTCAGCGAACTGGTTCGTCAGCAGAAGTCCATGCACGATCAGATGGGCCAAATGCATCAGCAAATGATGCGCGGGCGCGGCATGCGGCATAATGATGAAGAAGTAATGACGAGTCCGAGGCGTAGAGCGGCGTGCTCGAGCGGTTTCAAACGGTTCGAGGAGTAGCTGATTTCGGGTGCGTTCTGCGTCCTGATGGCGCCGTGCGGTCTCTGGAAGTTTCCGCAAATCGCCAGGCGTCTCGGACGGCGCATCTGGGAGTTGGCCTGCTTGTCGTCGCTTCCGTTTGGAACGTCTTCCCGCGTCATGCGAACGTCTGCTCGTGCCTTCCAGCAGATGCTGGCTCAACGAGTGAAGGTATTTGAGAAGAAGGGAACAATGGCCACGGCAAAACACACGATCGAGATCTTTAGTGCGGGCTGCTCGACTTGCAAAGAAACCATTGACATGGTGAAGAAGGTCGCTGGGTCCGACCATCATGTCCAGGTCCACGACATGCAGCACGGCGACACGGCCGCCCGAGCCAAGAGGTTCGGTGTTCGGAGTCTGCCGGCGGTCGTCGTCAACGGCAAGCTCGCGGGATGCTGCGCCGGTCGCGGGCCGGATGAGCACGTCATTCGTGAAGCCTTGCGATAAGTACTAGCGAGGCGAACGGGCGTCGCGGGCAAACGGATTGCGAACCGTCAGGCGGCCTTCGATTACTTGGCCATCTTGGAAGTCTTCCGAGTAGAGCGTTGTGGACTCCGCGTCCAATGCAGCTGCTGCAATCAGGGCGTCGTAGATCTGGAATCCGTACTTAGCTGCGATGCGGACGCCAGCGTCATGAGTGTCGATCGTCAAAGGCATCGGGGACGGGCACAGTACGCGTATCGCGGCAAGCGCGTCGCCGATCTCCTCCCACGACATCCCGAGCTTGCGACGCGAGACGGACGCGAGCTCGTTGAGTACCTGGACACTCACGACGCCGCCGTTGGCGACGAGGGCTTCCGCTTTTGCGGTGCGTTCGTCCTTGTGCCCGACGACGTAAACGAGGACGTTCGTGTCGAAGAAAGCTCTATCGCTCATTCGCTTCTTCGCGGCTGAAGCTGAAACCCGCGGGCAAGGGTCGGCGCAGCTTGCGAAGCCGAGCGAGGGCCTTTTCCTTCGTGCGATCGCGTATCACCTCGAACTCGCGTTTCCCGGTGATTCTGATCTCGATCTGGTCGCCTTCCTTGAGATCGAGCGCTTCGACGACAGCGGCGGGAAGGCGGACCGCCAAGCTGTTGCCCCATTTAGCGACTTGCATGTGGTGCCCCAATGATATACAGCTCCTAGTGTATATCATGTCCAAGCATCCTGCTACGTCCAGACGCGCCGGCAGGCGGCCTGGGCCTCGATCCGTGAGCCAGCCGCTTGCGGCGCTAAAGAGCGCCGGCATCCAGTGGAGCGGTCGACGATGGCGCCGGACGAAGCCCGTCGCGCGCGTGCGCGGCCGACGACCGGTGGCTGATCTCGTCAGCGAAAATCGCGAGTGATGCGGTGCTCGACGAGAGTGCGCTTGTGACCCGGCTATTGGACGACTACGCGCTCGTGGCGAGATCCGCGTAGCCGTCGCTCAGCGTGTCATCCGGCCTGGTCCCGAACAGCGCGAGCAGGTCCGTGATCACGGCCGCCTTGTCGCGGGCGTCGCGCTGGGACCACGTGCGGGATTTCACCTCGATGAAATACCCATCGTGCGCCGGGTTCGTCAGCCGATCGAGGTGCAGGTAGAACTCGACGCCGCGGTAGGCGACCAACCAGCGGCGCCGGTCCTTCTCGACGATCCGCTCGGCGGCCGGGCGGAAGTACTCGCGGTAGAAACGCGCGGAGTGCGCGGCGGGGGCATAGTATCGCGACCGCGAGAGCAGCACGGCGCCGAACTGATCGTCGCGCGTCCGGCCGGTGAGCGTGAGGCGCGAGCGCGCCCCGGTCACGTTCCCCTGTTCGTCGAGGAACTCGTCCTCGCGATAGCGGAGCCACCCCTGGTCCGGATCCTCGAACGACCAGTAGGTGTCGTACTGGTGGTAATGGCTCGATCGGACGACAGTCAGCTGCTTCCCGCCGATGATCGCCAGCACCTGGTCGGCCGACGCCACGCGCGCCTTGACCTGGACCTCGAAACTCTCCTGCTCGACCGCGCCACCCACCGCGACGAGTTTCTGGAGCACGCTGACCTCGCGGCTCGAGAGGAACGCATCGACGCGCGACGCTTCGCGACGCGCGCCCTCGCGCAGCTCGCGCTCGTCGAGCGTCAACAGCACGCGATCCCGCATCAGCCATCGGCCGTTGCACATGACGTCCACGACATCGGTCGACTTCGAGGCGTACACGATACGGCTGTAGATTCCATTGCGGTCGTGGCCGAATGCCGGGACGTTGTGGAGCCGATCGAGATCGAGCACGATGAGGTCTGCGCGTTTCCCGGCCTCGAGCGATCCGGTCAGATGATCCATATGCATCGCGGCGGCCCCGATCCGCGTCGCCATCGCAAGCGCGGTGCGCGCCGGAATCGCCGTCGGGTCGCCGCTCGTGCCCTTGGCGACCAGCGCCGCCAGACGTGTCTCTTCGAACATGTCGAGGTCGTTGTTCGACGCCGCACCATCCGTGCCGATACCGACGTTGACCCCGAGCTCCAGCATGCGGGCCACCGGCGCCACGCCGGCGCCGAGCTTGAGATTACTCGACGGGTTGTGCGACACGCCCGCATTGGCGTTTTTCAGCGCCCGGATTTCTCCGTCGTCCACGTGCACGCAGTGAGCCGCCAGGACCTTGGCATCGAAGAGGCCGTGCTTCTTGACCCACGGAACGACCGGCGCTCCATGGAGGCGGCGCGAGTCGTCCACCTCCTGCGCCGTCTCCGCGAGATGAATGTGAAGAGGAACGTCGAATTCCACTGCAAGCTCCGCGCAGGCGCGAAGGATCTCCGGGGTGCAGGTGTAGGGAGCGTGCGGAGCCGGCGCGGGGACGATCAGCGGATGACCGCGCCACCGCTGGATGAAGTCGCGTGCCAGCGCCAGTGATTCCTCGTAGCTCGTCGCGTCCGGAGTGGGGAAGCGAAGCACTGTCTGCGCGCAGAGCGCGCGCAGGCCGGCCGCGGCGGTTGCTTCCGCTATCGCATCCTCGAAGTAATACATGTCGGCGAAACAGGTCACGCCGGACCGGATCATCTCGGCGCACCCGAGTCGCGTCCCGAGCCGGACGAAGTCAGGGCTGACGAACGCCCGTTCGACGGGCATCATGTAACCCATTAGCCAGACGTCGAGCCGTAAATCGTCGGCGAGGCCGCGGAGCAGCGTCATCGGCACGTGCGTGTGGGCGTTGACCAGTCCCGGCATGATCACGCGGCCGCCGCAGTCGATCGTCTCCGCGGCGCGATACGCGAGCGCGGCAGACCCTACGGCAGCGATGGATTCATCCGTGATAGCGACCGCGCCTGGGCGATGGACGCTGAATTGCCCGTCCATCGTCAGCACGACGCCGTTGGTCAGCAGCAGATCGCACGCCGGATTCGTCACTGCGTTAGATTACTCTTCGTGATCATCGACGGGTGCTTCCTTAAACTTACCCGAGCTGAACCCAGCACGCTTCCGACGGAACGCCGTTCGCCTTCACGATGAAGTGCAGGTGCGGGGCTCGCGTCGAGTCCCGCACCAACCCGAGCTACTTCAGAACCACTCGCTGATCTCGGATGGCCCTGACGTTGTCATGCGCACGCCGCACCTTCTGTGCGTGCTGCCGGACCAATGCCTCCGTCGACGGCGGCAGGTTTTCATTGAGCGCTGCGTCGAATGCCGCTTTCGCGACGTCTTCGCCGCGTTCGGCTTCCGCAACGATGGCATGATCATCGTGGCCGGTAAGAACGGCCTTCAGATCCAGCCAGCCGCGATGGACAGAGCCGGCTGTGCTCCCGCTCTTTTCGGGATCCCCGCCGAGGCGGCGGACCTCAGCCTGCAATTCCCGTCCGATCTGTCCGCGCTCAGCCGCATATTCCAGGAACTTCGTGCTGATTGCCGGAGTCTTTAGACTCTCCGCCGCTGACCTGAATCCCTGTTCGCCGTCCCTACATGTCTCGATCAAATCGTTGAGGACCGAAACGGCCTTATCCTTCTGCGTCACATTGACCTCCTGGGTTGCTGTAAACAGAAGCAAAGCCGGATCCGAAAACGTGATCGGGCCGGCGCTCCTTGAGGTCAGCCGTTCGTTGCTTCTGACGATCCAGGGCCCGTATGGTTCTGGCGGCGAAGCCGGGCGCGTCCGTCGACGCGGCTGTCGGCCTCGGCGGCGTACCACACGCTCAGCGTGGTGTGGCCGCGAACGGCCTGCGTATGGGATGCGTTGTACGAGCACTCGCTCGGACGAATACCCGAAACAGCGTCGCCGACGCCTGCATCGCCTGCGGCGCAGCAAGGCGCACGACGTTCCGCGCGGGATTGATTCCGATCGACGCGCTCGAAGATCGCACCTGGGACACTTTGTTTGCGCGCGTAAGCTGACGAGCGCGACCTTCGAGCGACAGTTTCTTCCCCGGCCTCCTCGTTGCCCTCCAGTAGGAGCTCCCGCTCATGCCTTTGGACGCGAATCCCGAGATCGAGTACCGGCGTCTCGATAGATAGGGAAGAACGGAGCGAACGATGTTTGAGATCGCGCAAACAGGAACGCAGAGCAATGAGGGCGTTGAAAATGTCGCATCGACCGACGTGCTGGTCGTTGGAGCAGGGCCCACTGGGTTGACGCTCGCCGCGGCTCTCGTCGCACGGCACGTGCGCGTCACGGTTGTCGACCGGCTGTCTGCAGGCGCCAACACGTCGCGCGCAGCGGTCGTGCACGCGCGAACGCTCGAGGCGTTGGAATCGCTCGGCGTGTCGGAGCGGCTGGCGACGCTTGGCATCCACGCGCGGCGCTTCACCATTCGAGATCGCGACCGCGTGCTGATCCCGATCGACTTCGACAGGCTGCCAACTCGTTATCCCTACACGTTGATGGTGTCCCAAGCGGAGACCGAGCGCGTGCTGCTTCAGCGCCTCGTGGAGCTGGGCGGTGAGGTCATCCGTCCACACACGGTAGTCGACCTCGAACAGGATGCACGAGGCGTGATCGCCATGCTCGATGATGGCACCACGGTGCGCGCGCGCTACCTCGTGGGCGCGGACGGGATGCACAGTTTCGTGCGCAAGTGGTCGGGAATTTCCTTCGCGGGCGGCAGTTATGAAGAGTCCTTCGTGCTCGCTGACGTTCGACTGGACAGCCATCTGCCAGCCGACGAAGTGATTCTCTACTTCTCATCAGCCGGCCTGGTGGTGGTGGCGCCATTGCCGGAAGGCGTACACCGCATCGTAGCCGCTGTCGACGACGCGCCCGAGCAACCGAGCGCAGCGTATGTGCAGTCGTTGCTCGATGCCCGCGGCCCACTTCACGAACGCGCAGTCGTGCGCGAGATCGTGTGGGGTTCGCGATTTCGCCTTCATCATCGCGTCGCTGACGTCTATCGGGCCGGCCGCGTGCTGCTCGCCGGCGACGCGGCCCATGTGCACAGCCCTGCGGGCGGCCAGGGAATGAACGCCGGCATCCTCGATGCGCTGAACCTTGCCGATGCGCTGACCGCGGCTCTGACACAAGGGCAGGATGCGGCGTTGGACGCTTACGGTGTCCGGCGTCGTCCAGTCGCGCAGCAAATCGTGCGGCTGGCTGATCGCTTGACACGGCTGGCGACCGTGCCCCCAATCCTTCGGCCGCTGCGCAATCTGCTGCTGAAGATCATCGCGCATGTGCCCGCGTTACGCCGACGGCTGGCGTGGCAGTTGTCGGGTCTCATTTATCGGTAGAGCGAGAGGAGAGGACGTCATGGGCGCAAATGGCGCGTTAACGACACGGGAACGAATCATCCACCGGACGGCGACAGGCATCGTGCTGGCCGTGATGGTGTTCAGCATCATCAATTTCATCTTCAACGACCATTTTCCGTTTCCGAATGGACCGGAAGGGGCGTTCATCCACCTTGGGTTGCCGCACTACTTCAAGATTGAGTTGACGACTGCCAAGATCCTTGGCGTGCTCGCGTTGTTGATCCCGAGCATCCCGTTCAAGATCAAGGAATTTGCCTACTTTGGTTTTGGCATTACGTTGGTATCGGCCGCCATCGCGCACTTCTCCCGTGGCGATGCCAGACTCAGCGTGCTGTTCGTCATCGATCCACTCATTTTTCTCGGCATCCTGCTGGTGTCGTACTTCTATTTTGAAAAGAGCCATGCCTTGGCTGCCGTTCCACGCTCTCAGAGATACGAGCGCGGCGCTTGGTAGACTGTTGTGCAGCAGGGACCAAACAGTGGGAAGGATCATGGGATTGGCGCCGATGGCCGTCCTGCCGGTGCACCAACGGCGCGGAATCGGCTCGAGTCTCGTGCGTGCTGGCCTCGAGGCGTGCACGCAGCTCGGCTTCGCTGCGGTAATCGTGCTCGGCCACGCGGAGTACTATCCGCGCTTCGGGTTCCAACCGGCATCGCGCTTCGCGCTGCGGTGTGAGTACGACGTGCCAGACGACGTATTCATGGCGCTGGAGCTGGAAGCTGGCATCCTCACGGGTAAGACCGGCACGATTCGGTACCACCCTGCGTTCGGGAACGCATAGGTTCGCTCATACTGATGCCGTCATGAAAACAGGCAAAGTGTTCGTCATCGCTGGATTCTGGGCGCTCCTCGTGGTGCTGGCCGTCCACTTACTCCAATTCCCGGGAAGCGTGCCCGATTTCAATCGCGCAAGCGGCGGTGGAGTCTTGCTCGATGCTTCGCCTGCCTTCACTTCTGATGCAGTCTACGAGCGGCTCGCCGGATATGGCGAAGCGGGGCGGCAGAATTATTCGTTCAGGAACGTCTCAGTCGACGTGCTGTTGCCTCTGAGCGTTCTCCCTTTTCTGTTTTTGTTCATTGGTCGTGCGGTGTCGCGCTTTTCGTTTAGGCCGCTCCTCAGAGCCGTGTTCCTCTCCGTGCCGGTCGTGTATGTGGCGTTTGATCTTCTCGAAAACGCGTCCGTGCTGGCTCTGCTGGCCAACTACCCGGAACGCATGAATGTCTTGGCAGCCAGTCTGCCGTATACGACACTGATTAAAAGAGCAGCTTCGTTGCTTGCTCTCGGCATTCCTCTGGCAATGGTTGTTTTCCAATTCGTGCGGAGGAGACAGCTACAAGCCGCTGCGCGACCATGATGATGACGCCCGCCGTCCCCAAGTTCGCGCTGATCACGCACGTCACGTCGTCCGTCGGGTGGCTTGGTGCGGTCGCGGCGTTCCTGGCGCTCGCTGTCGCCGGTGTCGGCAGTCAGGATCCCCAGATCGTGCGAGCCGCGGACCTGGCGATGCACCTCACGACCTGGTTCGTCATCGTTCCACTCAGCCTGGCGGCCCTGCTGACGGGGATTGTCCAGTCGTTCAGGCCGTTCTTCCGCAGTTCGCCGGATCGCAGGTCGAGATCGGACGTCGCGAAATTTGAGGAGGACCGCCAGGGCCGCGACCGCGGCCACGACCGGGTCCACCTTCGCCGGCGGTCCGGCTCTGTTCGCTGAATCCCGAATAGATCCCAAGCGCGTCGCAATGCCAGACGTCGACGGCGGCGCTCGCGAGCGGTTTGCACGTGCGGCTGTCCTGGAGCGCAATGCGCAACTCCAGCGGAATGCCAGGCCTGCCTTCGGTGATATCGGCGCGCACCAATTCGTCGGCGATGTAGTACGGACCGATCTCCTGCTCGGGCGTGAGCTTGCACACGCTCGGTTGAAAATCCCAGCCTGCGACGTGGCGCGGCAGTCCCATTGCCGCCGCAACCGTCACGCTTGTCGTCATGAATCCGCGCCGCGTGAACCCATCGTCCTGCTTCATGTGCCCCTCCGTCCTGGGCCCATCTTGTCCTGTTCGCGCCGCGATGTTGATGGAACAGTTGTGACGTAATTGTGATCCTTCGTTGTCAGCAGCCGGCGGTAATACCTCGCCAGTCCCGGCGTCATTACTTGCTGAGCGTAATTTCCCCCCATAGTGAGGAGTGGCAGATGAAGACTGAGTTGATCTCGGTCACGACGCGGCGCGCGGATTCCAACGCACCCTGCAGCCTTTCCAGCTGCGGCAGCCGCGGCATCGCCGCGGCCGCGAGAACAGTGAGAACTCCCGGCGGTTCGGCAACTGCGTCACTTCTTCGGCAGCTCGATCGGCGGCTGGCCGGCTGCCTTGCGCTTCGCATTCAGCGCGGCCAGATCCATCGTCGTCAATTTCGTCCACCGCGCCATCGTCGCGGCCGACTGGCGGCGCGCTTCGGTCACCGCCGCGACCTCGCGAGCGGTGGGCGCCGCTTCCGCGCCCTGCATCGCCATCGCCGCCGCCATCATCGCGGCGCTGACAGCCTCGAGGCTCGGCGGTGCATTCGCGGCGCCGCGTCCTGCGCCGCGTCCGCCGCCTGGCGCGCCCGGTCCGCCGGCGCCACGCCCGCCGAAACCGCGCCCTCCGCCCGCCGCTGCTGCCGGCGCGAGGGCAACAAGTTGCTCCTTGAACGCGGCAACGTCGGGGCCTTCCATTCCTTCGAGCTTCGCTGCGAGCGCGCGCCCCTGTTCGGCGGCGGCATGCGTCGCTTGTGCACCCTCATACATCTCGCGCGTCAGCGAGGCCAACGTTGCCAGGGAGGGCGCCGGTGCTTTCACGCGAGGATCGAGATGCAGTGCGAGCGGCTGCGTATATATCTTGCCGCCGGCGGAAAGTCGTACGGTGTACGAACCCGGCGGCGCCCACGGCGCGTTGACGGCAGGATAGGTGCGATGCGGGATCGCATTGCCGCCGCGGCCGGCACCCTCACCGATCGGTTGATAGCGCAGGTCCCACACGACCCGATGGATTCCCGCCTTCGTCGAGATCGCCATCTGCGGCGCCGGCCAGTACAACGGGAGCCCACAATCGGGCGCCGCCGGGTTCTCGCGGCACACGCGATCGTAGGCAACGGGATCGATTGCCGGATCCGGATCGCGCACTCGATCCGTACTCGAATACGTGCGAATCACCTTACCCGCGCCGTCGACGATTTCGACCGTTACAGGACCGGTCGCATCCGCGCCGAGGTAATAGTCGATGATCGCGCCGGGAGGCGGATTCTCGCCGGCCGGCACCTCCGGTGGCCACGGCGTCGGATCGTTCATGCCGAAGCGCACGCGAATCGCCGGCGCGGGTTTTACCAGATATGCGGTTCCAGCGGCCGCCGCCGCACCGATCGCCGCGGCCTGGCGCAACGGCGTCACGTTGTCCAGAATCCAGTACCCGCGCCCGTGCGTGCCGGCCACGAGGTCCGAGCACAGGCAGGTGCTGTCGTCCTTGACCTGCAGATCGCGCACGGAGATCGCCGGCATGTCCAGACGCAATGACTGCCACGAGTCTCCGTCGTCGAACGACACCCACACCTGCGTGTCGGTGGCGGCGTAGAGCAGTCCCTTCTGACGCGGATCCTCGCGGATCGAATTCGAGGGGAAGCCGGACGCGATCCCTTTATTGATCTCGGTCCACGTTTTTCCGCCGTCGTGCGTGCGCCAGAAGTGCGGATTGAAGTCGTCGATCCGCATCGTGTTCGCCGCCGCGTACGCGGTCAGCGTGTCGAAGTGGCCCGCTTCGATGTTGAAGATCCGCGTCCACGCCTTGATCTGCGGCGGCGTGACGTTCGTCCATTTCACGCCACCGTCCATCGTCACCTGGATGTTCCCGTCATCAGTGCCGGCCCACAGAACGTTTACATCTCGCGCGGATGGCGACAGCGCTGTGATGCTGCCGGTCGGCCCTGGCGTCACGCTAGCCGCATACTTGCCGACGTTCGCGGGGATCTCCCACGTCTGCCGCGCGAGGTCGTTGCTGATGCGGGTCCAGCTGTTCCCGCCGTCGAGCGTCTTCCACACCGCGTTCGACGCGTAGAAGAGCAGGTTGGGATTCACGAGCGACCATTCGAGGGGCATCGTCCGCACGTTTCGAGTGAACGTCTGGCCGCTTGCGCTCCCAGACGCGAGGTTGGGACCGACCGCCTTCGTCTGGCCCGTCCTGCGGTTATAGAGCGAGACGTTCGTGCGCGCGCTGCCGTAGACGAGATCCGGATTCTTTGGGTCGGGCGCCGCTTCGCCATATTCCTGGATGTTGACGGGCTGCCAGTCGCGGAACGTGATCTCGCCATCGTTGCCGCGGCTCGAGACGCACGCGGAACCCGAATCCTGCTGACCGCCGCAGATGCGATATGGAAACGCGTTGTCCGTGGACACGTGATACATCGCCGCCGTCGGCTGGTTGTACCAGTTGCTCCAGCTCACGCCGCGATTGCCCGACATGACGGCGCCCTGGTCGGAAACGACGACGATGATGTTCGTGTCGTTCGGATTGATCCACGCCTTCTGATAGTCGTCGCCGCCGGGTGCGCCACGCACGGCCGACCAGTTGACGCCGCCATCTTCGGTGCGCCAGAAGACGACGGAGCAGCTGTACACGACGTTCGGGTTCTTGGGATCGATGGTGAGCGTCGGCAGATCGCCGCCGCCGATCCGGCCGAGCGGGCGCGGGTCCGGCGTGCGCGTACCGGTTCCATCCGCTCCACGTGCCGCCAGCGTCCAGTGATCGCCGCCATCGGTCGTCTTGAACAGCCCGGCGCCTCCCGGGGGCACGACCGGACCGCCAACAGCGACGCCTGTGGTCGTCTCTGCTGCGCCGCGTCCGCCACGACCGCCCCCCACGCCTGTAACCGCAACCATCGCGTAGAGAATCTTCGGGTTGCTGAGCGAGATGGTGAGGTTAGCCTGCTGGACGGACGGCAGTCCCTGCGTCAACGGCTTCCATGTCGTGCCGCCGTCAATTGACTTGAAGATGCCGCCAGTGTTCTGGTCCGGCGTCGGACCGAACGCGCCTCCCTCGATATAGCTCTGTTGCTGCTGCCACAGCGCCGCGTACACGACGTTTGGATCGCCTGGATCGATCCGCACGTCGTTGCCGCTCGTGTACTCGTCCTTATAAAGGACCTTTTCGAACGTCTTGCCGCCATCTGTCGAACGGAATATGCCGCGTTCCGCGCTCGGGCCGTAGGGATGCCCGAGTACAGCCACGAGCAGCCGATTCGGATCGCGCGGGGACACGTCGATCATCGCGATCATCTGGCTGTCGAGGAGCCCGAGGTGCGTCCACGTCTTGCCCGCGTCCGTGGACTTGTACGCGCCGTTGCCTGTGGCGAGATCGGGCCGGATGATCCCGGCGCCGGTGCCAACATAAATAATGTTGGGATCCGATCGTGCAACCGCGATCGCGCCAATCGATCCCGTGGACTCTCGATCGAAGATGGGCACCCAGTTCGCCCCGTAATCCGACGTCCGCCACACGCCACCGTTGTCGAAGCCGATATAGGCGACGTTTGGCTGGCTTGGTACACCCGCTACCGCCCGGGCACGTCCGCCGCGGATCGGGCCGATGTGCCGCCAGTGCATGTCGGCAGATGGATCGACGGCCGGCGGCGCCTGCGAGGTGAGAGGCACGGAGGCAAGGGACGCCAGAATGAAGGCGGCGGTGGACCAGGCGGCGGTGTGGCGCATCAAATCCTCAGTCGAGCGGCTTGATTCGGATGTTCTTGTAGTAAACGGTGCTGTTGGGATCGTGGGCCTGCAGCGCGATCGTGCCCGGCCCGGTGATGCTTCTGCCCGGACCTTCACGGCCGCCATTCCAGTCGGCGGGTTGTGTCCACTCGACAACCTGCTTGTCGTTGACCTTCACAGTGATCGTGTTGCCGCGCACGATGATGTGCTCGGTGAACCACTCGTCGTCTTTTGCCGGCGACGTGTCGAGCACGTCGCTGACGTGATACAGGCTGCCGGTACGGATCCGATCCGTGTGCGAGTTGTTCACTTGGATTTCGAAGCCTTTCGACGGGAATCGTCCCGCCGCGCGGACGTTTCCGCCGGTCTCTTCGAAATCAGTCAGCACGTAAACTCCGCCGTTCGATCCGGGCCGCGTCATTACGTCAATCTTCAGTTCGAAATCGCGGAAACGATGATCGCGAAACGAACCCGTGTAGTACGCGTGACTCGCGGCCCCGTTGGCCACGATCGCGCCGTCGGCGACAGAGAAAGACTCCGCGGGACCGGCGATCTGCCAGCCGGTCAGGTCCTTGCCGTTGAACAGGCTGGTGAATCCGGGTTCTACCGCCGGGGCGGCCTGCAGGGCGGACACGACGAACAATACGAGCAACCGGGTGATGACAGGCATTGGTAGATCCTACTTGTCTCCAGTCAATGACTGGATGTGAGCAAGACCCCCGTTCAAACCGTGCGTGCGGATTTCCCGCACACGGCTTACCAGGTGGTCTTCAGGTTGTGGCATGCGCCAGCCCCGGATATTGGAT
>DASPXV010000074.1:0-5929 GCA_035637115.1 Vicinamibacterales bacterium | reverse complement strand
ACGCCGTAAGCCGTTGAATCGAATGCGCCACGAGGTGTGCCGGTGTCGCTCGGTGACGCTGGCCAAAATCGCTTTCCAAGCGTGCTCGATCGACCACTCCGACATCTCTCCGTTTAGAATCAAGCACTTGCGGACGGCCAGGAACAGTGTAACGCAAAACCCTCCTTCAATTCCCAGCGTTCTTCCATCAGGCTTGGAATCAGCAGCTTACAAGACACACATCAACAGTTGATCGCGCGAATCGTGTAAGACCCGGTTTCCGCCGCCAATGAGGCCGGAGAGGGTTACAAGGCCGGCATCGGGACGACTGCGATCGGCGGGAAGTTCGACTTCTATGGCGACGAGCGCCGCGGCATTTCCGTCGCGGTGTATCCACAGCTCGAATTCGCGCCGGCGCACGGGGCCGAGAAGGGACTCTCGGAGGCCGGCCAGACCATCGTGCTGCCGCTCCTCGTCGCGCACGAGTTTCACGCGTTCACGTTCGTGTTCAACGGCGAGCTCGAAAAACCGTTGCACGATCCATCGCGGGAGCTCGCATCCGGATTCGGCTTCGCGTTCGGCCGGTCGTTCACGCGGAAGGTCGCCGCGATGATCGAGCTGCGCACCGAATCGAGCATCGACTTCCAGCGAGATCGGCTCGTGCTGGTGAACGCCGGCATCATCGACGGCGTGCGCAACGTCGTCGTGTACGCGAACATCGGCCATTCGGTGTTCTCCGACGACGGAGGGCATTTCTACGCCGGCGGCGGCTTCAAGGTCGTGATCGGCCGGTAGCCGGGCGTGCTACCCTCGACAGCCGTGGGCCGCGACATCAGGCTCGCGCTCAGGCGGCTCGGCGCGACGCCTCTCTTCACAACCTTCGCGATTCTCTCGCTCGCGGTCGGCGTCGCGATCACGACAGCCGTGTATTCGATCGTCGATGCGGTGTTCCTGCGCGGCCTCGGCATCCACGAGCCCGATCGCGTCGCCGTCATCGTCACCCCGTACAGCGGACGGCTGCTGACCGGCACGGTGTCGGAGCCGGACTTCCGCGATGTGCAGACCGCCCAGACGTCGTTCTCCCACGTCGCCGCGTCCGCCACGTTCGTTCGCCGCCTTGCCCTGCCGTCCGTGACGGAGATGGTCATCGGCGAGTCGGTGAGCGGATCGTACTTCGCCACGCTCGGCGTGGGCGCCAAGCTCGGACGCACGATTCAGCCGAGCGACGATGCCGGCGGCGGACGTGTGGTGATGCTGAGCGATACGCTGTGGCGACGGCGGTTCGCGTCCGATCCGCGGATCGTCGGCGCCACCGTGGCGATCTCCGGAGAACCCTTCGAGATTATCGGCGTGGCGCCGGCCTCGTTCAGCGGTCCTCGCGGATGGCTGGTGGGCACGCAGTTCTGGATTCCACTCGGTACCGAGTCACGGTTGAAGGAGTCCCCCCGGACGGCGGCGCCGCGCGCCACAGCACGAGACGATCGACGGCTCACCGTCTTTGGCCGCCTCGCAACGGAGGTGACGATCGCCGCGGCATCGGCGGAAATGCAGACCATCGCCGAGCGGCTCGACGAGTTTTTTCCGCCGCGATTCCGTGGCAAGGGCGTCGGCGCCACGGATCGCCCGTGGCGCGCAAAGACCATGGCGGCGATCTCCGACGACGAGGACTCCGCCGTGCGCCGGTTCGGGATGACGCTCGTGGCGCTCGTCGGGTTGGTGCTGGTCGTCGCCTGCACGAACCTCGGCAACCTCGTGCTCGCCCGCGGAAGTACACGGCTGCGCGAGCTCGCCGTGCGGCGCGCCCTCGGCGCATCGAGGTGGCGGCTCGTGCGCGAACAGTGTCTCGAGAGCGTGATGCTGGCGGCCGGCGGCGCATTCGCGTCCTACGTCATGTTCGAGCTGTTGCGCGTCGTGATGGACACCGAGTTCAGCCTCGCCATGCCTTTCGGCGGCCGTACCACGCTGTCGTTTCATCCCGCGCTGAACGTGCCGGCGCTGACGATCGCGGTCTCGTCGCTCCTCATCGCGCTCGTCGTCTTCGGCCTCGAGCCGGCGATTCAGCTGACGCGCACGCTCGACGTTCGCGGCGCGCTCGCCGGCGGATCGGCCGCCGGACCGCAGCGCGGCCGGCGCCAGCGGCTTCTCCTGCGGTGGCAGGTCGCCATCGCGGCCGGGTTCTTCATCATCGCCACCATGTTCGTGAAGTACTCGATCGCGGAGGCGCGCCATGATTCCGGCATCGACCTGGATCGAATCGGCGTCGCCGTTCTCAATTTCGACACGCCGGAGTGGAACGAGCCTCGCGCACGGCGCATCTTCGACCGGGTACTCGACGAGCTGCGGCGCCATCCGTCGGTCGAGGCGGCCTCACTGTCGAGTGGATTGCCCTTCGGCGTGCCGAGTACGCTGCGTCTGTCCATCTCACCACTGGAACAGACGAGCGCCGCGCGAATGGACCCGCAGGTGGTGACGACGATCGCCGGGGCCCCCTCGATGTTCCGAACGCTGGGGGTGGAGATCCTTCGTGGACGCGGTTTCGACGATCGCGACGGGCCGGCCGCGCCACGCGTCGTGGTCCTGAGCGAATTCACGGCACGGCAGATGTTCGGTACCGCCGACGTCGTCGGGCGGGAGATGGCGGTCGGCCAGACGCGGTCCCCGACGGCCACGATCGTCGGCGTTGCCGCCGATACGGACGTGGGCAGTATCTTCGCGGATCCGCGGCCACTGGCCTACGTGCCGCTGACGCAGCACTACCAGCCGCTCATCACGGTCGTCGCGCGGGCATCCGGATCGGTGACGAATGCGGTGGGCGCGATGCGCGAGGCCATCCGGCGTGCCGATCCGGACGTGGCGGTCGACACCATCGGGACGGGACGATCGGTGCTCGCCGGACCGTTTCAGGTCCTGCGCGGGCTCGGCATGACGGCGGTCGGCCTCGGCGCGATCACGCTGCTTCTCGCCATGGCGGGCCTCTACGGCATCCAGTCGCATATCATTGCAAACCGCACGCGGGAGATCGGCGTGCGGATGTCGTTGGGGGCCACCGCCGGACAGATCAAGCGCATGGTGCTCGTGGACGGCTATCGTCCTGTCCTCGACGGGCTCATCTTCGGGTTGTCGATTGGCCTCGTCGGCCGGGCGATCGCGCGCGCGTATCTCGAGCTGGACGTCGCCATCGTCGATCCGTGGATGCTGGTGGTGACGCCGATTCCGTTGATCTGTGCCGCGTTCTTTGCCTGCTACTTGCCGGCCCGCAGGGCCGCGGCGGTCGATCCCAACGTAGCGCTCCGCAGCGAATAGCCACGCCGGTAGTTTTCTGCCGTTCGTTTCCTATGAAAACTTACAGCAGACACGACTTTACCCGAGAGGAACGCGCGGCGAGAGCCAAGGTTGCGATCAGCGCGGCGTTTGAGAGCAAAGAGCAAGCCTTTCTCGACTTCGTGCTCTCTCACTACGTCCGTGTTGGCGTGCAGGAACTCGACCAAGAGAAACTGACCCCATTGTTGCGGTTGAAATACAACAACTCAATTGCCGACGCGGTGGCTCACCTGGGCAAGCCTGAGGACATTGGACGAGTCTTCATCGGCTTCCAGAAATATCTGTATCAGCAAGAAGCGCGTTCGGCCGGAACACCGTTGAACCGATAGTTCGATTAGTCGTCGCCGTCTGGGCCGAACGCTCGTTGCCCATGGCAGATCTCAAAGGAGGGCCGAAAACGACCTAGCCCCGCTTTTTGTCGCGCGCGGATAGGCGCTGGAGGGCGACGGTGGGCGAGATCACCGTGTCGGTCGTCGGGTCCAAAAATCCAAACTGGTTCGACACGCATCAGATCCCCAAGGACGCCGCATACGCGATTCCCGACGAGGCTGCCACCCGGCTAATGACGGCTTCTCTGGACGTAACCGACCCAACTGCCGCGACGAGAGTCGTCTCTGACGCTGTCGATCACTTTGGTCGAATCGATGTCCTCGTCAACAACGCGGGCTACGGTCTCATCACTGCGTTTGAGGAAATGTCGCCTGAACAAATCCACCAGCAATTCGCAACCAACGTATACGGCGTGATGAACGTCACTCGCGCCGTGTTGCCAGTCATGCGACGCCAGCGCAGCGGGCACTTGTTCACGATCGCTTCGATGGGTGGCTACCTCGGTGGATCGCGCGGGACAGCGTACGCCGCTTCCAAGTTTGCGGTGGCCGGCTTCACAGAGTCGCTCGCCCTCGAACTCGAGGAGTTCGGCATCACCGCGACAATTGTCGGACCCGGATACTTCCGCACCGATTTTCTAGACAAGTCCTCGGCGATTCTCGAACCGGCGACGCTCATCGAGGACTATCGCGCGTCAAATGCTGCGTTTCGCGCCGCCACGGAGACCGCCAACCATGCCCAACAAGGCGATCCGAACGCTCTCGGCCGCCTGCTTGTTGAAATCGCAGCGGAGAGAAAACCGCCACTTCACCTGCCGGTCGGCGCCGACGCCGTCCAGCTTGTCGAGCAGCATCACAACTCCGTGCTGAACGATATCAAGGCCTGGCGCGCCAAGAGCAGCAACACGGCTTTCAACGCCGGTTAGTGTTCGTGCGTAGGCTTTACCACGTGCAGGACCGGTGGAGAACACCGGGTCCTGCCAAGACGGTCTGAAGCAACTGAAACTGAAAACTGTGTAGAAACTGTGTAAGGTGAGGGCAAGACTGGCGAGAAATACCGACGTTTACGGAGTCACATCGGGGCGCATTTCGCGAAGCTAAATCGTTGCTCCGTCTACGACAAGAGGTGTTTCAATATCGCTTGGCGAGAGTCACCACAATCGTTTTCCAAGCGTGCTCCTTCATCCACATTCGCTCGCGTTCTGTGCAGCGCGAGCTACGGCCAGATGTCCCGCCGAAGCGGCGTAGCCGCGGAGGAGGACAACCACTCGGACATTAATTCCTCTCGGCACAGCCCTCCCCCAACCTTATGCTCGCCTGGTCCATCCAACACAGCGACGTCATGGAATCCACACCAGACCGTACACATGACGCGGGCCGACCATCCGTGATCGAGGACTCGCTGCGCGATGTTCGTCATGGCTTTCGCATGTTGCGGCGGTCGCCGGGTTTCACGGCTGCGGCGCTCCTGACGTTGGCGCTCGGCATCGGCGCGACCTCGGCCGTGTTCAGCGTCGTGCGCACCGTGATGCTGGAACCGCTGCCATACCGCGACCCCGATCGCATCGTCGCCGTGTGGGAAACAAACCGCGGCGGCACCAGCCGCAACGTGATCGCTCCCGCCAACTTTGTCGCGTGGCGCGAGCGGGTGCAGACCCTCGAGCACCTCGGGATGGTGGGGCCGACCAATCTGGTCCTGATGGTCGACGGCCAGCCCTCGAACGTCTCGGGCCTGACGTTGTCGGCCGACGTATTTGCCGCGCTCGGCGTGCGGCCTGCACTGGGCCGCGCGTACACGGTCGAAGAAGATCTCGGCGGGCGCAGCACGGTGATCGTGTTGTCGTACGAGTTCTGGCAGAGTCGCCTCGGCGGGCGTGATGTGCTCGGCATGACGCTCAGCACCGGCAGTGGTCCGGCGACGGTGATCGGCGTCATGCCCCCTGGCTTCACGGTGGTCGGGCAGAAAGCCGACTTCCTGGTTCCCTACGGTCAGAGCCTCGAGCAGCTTCGCGCGGTGAGCGGACGGGGCAGTTCATACGCCATCGCGCGACTTCGCGACGGCGTATCGTTCGCGCAAGCGGCGAGCGAAATGCGAGCCATCTTCGCCGATCTCGAGCGGGAATTCCCCCAGCGCAACGCGCGGCGCACGGTGATGCTCCTTCCACTCCAGGAGCAGATGGTCGGAGAGATCCGCCCGGCGTTGCTCGCGCTGGTGGCCGCGGTTGGATTGGTGCTGCTCATCGGCTGCGTCAACGTCGCGAACCTGCTGCTGGCGCGCAGCGCGGCGCGAGAGCGCGAGA
>DASPXV010000073.1:0-4462 GCA_035637115.1 Vicinamibacterales bacterium | reverse complement strand
TCCAGTAACCAGTTTCCAGTTGACAGGGGGCAACGGAGGCAGTGCTTGCCCCCAACTGGCAACTGGCAGCTGGCAACTGGCAACTGGCAACTGGCAACTGGCAACTGGCAACTGGCAACTGTGAACTTGTTATAGTCACGGGATGCCAGTTCCTGCGGGCAGCGGGGCGAATCCGCTGCTCGACGGCTTACGCATCGAGCCGACTCCCGAGCCGACCGCCCTCGTCATCTTCGGCGCTTCCGGCGATCTCACGCGGCGCAAGCTGCTGCCCGCGCTGTATCAGCTCTCGCGCGCCCAGCGGCTGCCGGCCCGGTTCGTCGTCATCGGCGTTGCCCGCTCCGAGATGAGCGACGAGGCGTTCAGACAGCACTTTCACGACAGTCTCAAGGAGTTCGCCGGGCTGGCGAAGCCCGACGCCGTGTCGTCCGCGCTCGCGGGAGGAATGCGCTACGTCCACGGGGAGATGGACGATCCCGGTCTGTACGAGCGGCTGTCCGCCACGCTGAAGGACGCCGGCGCACCGGACGGCGTGCTGTTCTATCTCGCGATACCTCCGTCCGTCTATGGCACCGTCGTCGAGCAGCTCGGGGCGTCCGGCCTGGCGACGGCGTCGGACGGTCACGGCTGGCGCAGGGTGATTATCGAGAAGCCGTTCGGGACCGACCTGGCGTCGGCAAAAGCGCTGAACCAGCTGCTGCACCAGCACCTGGACGAGTCGCAGATCTTCCGCATCGATCACTACCTCGGAAAGGAAACCGTTCAGAACCTGCTGGTATTCCGCTTTGCGAACGGCATGTTCGAACCGATCTGGAACCGGCGCTACATCGATCACGTGCAGATCACCGCCGCGGAGACCGTCGGCGTCGAGCGGCGGGCGAACTACTACGAAGGGGCCGGCGCGTTGCGCGACATGGTCCAGAATCACCTGATGCAGGTACTCGCACTGATCGCAATGGAGCCGCCGATCGCGTTCTCGGCGGAGAACGTCCGCGATCGGAAAATCGACGTCCTCGTCTCCATTCAGCCGATTCTCGAGAACGGCGACCGCAACGTCGTCCGCGCGCAGTACGGCGCGGGCTGGGTGAATGGCGCTGAAGTACCGGGATATCGCGAGGAGGATGGCGTCAGCGCCCAGTCGACGACGGAAACGTATGTCGCGCTGCGGCTGCAGCTCGATAGCTGGCGCTGGGCGGGCGTCCCCTTTTACATCCGGACGGGCAAGCGGCTGCCGAAGCGCACGACGGAGATCGCGATCCAGTTCCGGCGGCCGCCGCTGCACATCTTCAAGAAGATCAGTCCGACGTCGATCGCTTCCAACCTGCTGGTCGTGAACGTCCAGCCGGATGAAGGGATCTCAGTGCGATTCGAGGCGAAGCTGCCGGGTTCACGCATGCAGCTTGCGCCCGTGATGATGAACTTCCGGTACGGTAGTGCATTCGGCACCGCGGTGCCGGAGGCGTACGAGACACTGCTGCTCGACGCGATGCTGGGCGATCCGACGCTGTTCGCGAGGCACGACTTCGTGGAAGCGTCATGGGCGCTGATCACTCCCGTGCACGAGGCGTGGGCGGCGGCTGCCGCGCAAAACGTCCCTGCGTATGAAGCCGGCGAATGGGGCCCCGCGGAAACGGACGCAATGATGGCGGCGGACGGCCGCCGCTGGAGGACGTTGTGAGCGCCAGTACCGCGCGTGCGCTGATGGGGACGGTCATCGTCGTCGGCACTCCCGGACGGCTTGCGGACGCCGCAGAGGCACTCGAACAGCTCGGCGAATCCACTGGCGTGCTCGCGATCCTGATTTCGGAAGGGAAGGAGACGGCCCCCACCGCTCGCGTCACCGACACGTCGATCACCATTAAAGATCTGGCGCCACAATTCCTGAACAATGCGGTCGCCGGGCTGCGTCTTTCCAGCCTTCCCGCGGTCGTGTGGTGGCGGGGGGGATCGATCGCAGCGCTCGACGACCTTGCCGATCTTGCGGATCGACTCGTCCTCGACGTCGAATCGCCGGACGAGGCATGGCGACGCGTCGACAGGTATTTCGATCGCACCGCGCTCACCGATCTGCGATGGGCGCGCCTGACACGCTGGCGTTCGGCCCTCGCGCATACGTTCGATCTGCCGCAGGTGCGCGAGGCGGTGTCCGCCTTCGAGCGCCTGTCGATTGAGGCGACGGACACCGATGCCGCGCGGCTGTTCGCTGGTTGGCTGCGGACGCGGCTGCGGTGGACGCCCGCCGTCAAGATCGAAATCACGCGGCTGGACGCTCGCAGCGGCGATGACGTGACGCCGATGCGGCGCGTCACGCTCGATGGCGCCAACGTGTGGATCTCGATCGACGTGAAGCCGGAAAGCGCGTGCCTGGCCGCGACTGTCGACGGCGTCGATGCGTCGGTGCGAATCGTCCCGCTCGGCGACGGCACGCTCGCATCGCTGATCGCGGAGGAACTCGGAGTACGGACGCGCGACTTCGCGTTCGAGCAGGCGGTGACGGTCGCGCGGGAGATACGCGTATGAGTGGCACGTTTGCAGTGGTCGGGCTCGGCACCATGGGCCGGAACCTCGCGCTCAACATCGAAGATCATGGGTTTCCGGTGGTCGTCTGGAACCTGGAGACGGACTGGACCGATGCATTCCTGCGCGATCACGCGCAGGCGAAATTCACCGGAGCGAAGACGCTCCAGTCGCTCGTCTCGTCGCTCGATCGTCCGCGCCGGATCATGATGATGATCCCCGCCGGCAAGCCCGTGGACGAAATGATCGGCAAGCTCGCGCCGTTGCTCGAGGCGGGGGACATCCTCATCGACGGCGGCAACTCGTTCTTCCAGGACACACGGCGTCGTGAGGCGCAGCTCCGCGAGCGGCAGCTCAATTTCGTCGGCTGCGGCGTCTCCGGCGGCGAAGAAGGGGCGCGATTCGGCCCGTCGATCATGCCGGGCGGATCCGATGCCGCGTGGGCGCGAATCAAGGACGTGCTCGAAGCTATCTCCGCGAAAACGGACGCCGGTCCCTGCGTGACCCACGTCGGACCCGACGGCGCCGGCCATTTCGTCAAGATGGTGCACAACGGCATCGAGTACGGCGATATGCAGATCATCGCCGAGGTGTACGACGTGCTGCACCGCGGACTCGGGATGAGCACGCCGGAGGCGGGCGACGTGTTCGCCGCGTGGAACCGTGGCACGCTCGAATCGTTCCTCGTCGAGTTGACCGCACACGTTTGCAAGGTGATCGATCCCGAGACGAAGCAGCCGCTCGTCGACGTCATTCAGGACAAGGCAGGCCAGAAAGGCACGGGCAAGTGGACGGCGCAGGTCGCGCTGGACCTCGCCGTTGCCATCCCCACGATCGGCGCGGCGCTGGATAGCCGCGTGCTCTCGAGCCTCAAGGATCAGCGTGTCGCCGCAAGCCGCCGGATTACCGCGACGGACACGCGGGCGCCGTTCGCAGGCGCCTCGCGCGAATCGTGGACCAGCGATCTTCAGGACGCGCTGCAGGGCGCGCGTGTCTGCAGCTATGCGCAGGGCATGGCGCTCATCGCCGCCGGTTCCGCGGAATTCTCCTGGAACGTGAATCTCGCCGAGATGGCGCGCATCTGGAAAGGGGGCTGCATCATCCGCGCGCGGCTCCTCGATCCCGTCCGGGCCGCGTTCACGAAGAATCCGTCACTCGCGAACCTGCTCGTGGACGATGGGATTGCGACCGAGATGCCACGCGCAGCCAGCGGCTGGCGGCGTGTCGTGAGCGCCGCGGCGTCCGCGGGCATCGCCGTGCCGGCGCTGTCCGCGAGCCTCGCGTATTTCGACAGCTACCGCACCGCGCGTTTGCCGCAGAACCTCACCCAGGCGCAGCGCGACGCCTTCGGCGCACACAAGTACGAACGCATCGAGCGCCCGGGCTTCGTCCACTCTGAGTGGGGCGCGAAGCAACGGTAGCGGCTGGTTGTCTCTTTTTGCAGGAGATCATGAGGCCAGATGATCAGGAGTTTCTCATCGAGACTCACAATGAAGACAAGAAACTCTCCTATTCTCCTGAACTCCTGAGCTCCTGCGACGGAGACAAGTAGTGGCAAGTTTGAATCTCGCATCGGTACTCGAGCATCCGGCGCGTCTGACGCCGGAACGCGTCGCAGTGACGTTCCAGTCGCAGCACCTCACATATGGCGAGCTGAATGCAGCGGCGGACAGAGTCGCGGCGGGACTGCAGGCGATGGGGATCCGCGCGGGCGATCACGTCGCGCTCTCGTGTCCCAATCTGCCGTGGTTCCCAGTCACCTATTTCGGCATCCTGAAAGCCGGCGCCGTCGTCGTGCCACTGAACGTGATGCTGAAGACGCGGGAGATCGCGTATCACCTCAAGGACAGCCACGCGAAGGCCTACTTCGCCTTCGAGGGCACCCCGGAGCTGCCGATTGGCGAGATGGCGAAGGCGGCGTGCGCCGAAGCGGGATGCCGGCACTTCA
>DASPXV010000072.1:0-11504 GCA_035637115.1 Vicinamibacterales bacterium | reverse complement strand
GGAAGGCGGAAGGCGGAAGGCGGAGGGCGGCCGACTGCACGGTTTCAATGGCCGCCCGGCCCCTTTTTCAGCGCTGGTTCGTTGAAGGATCGCTCGACCGCGTTGTTCGGATCGGTGGAGATCTCGTGGTCCCGCCAGAGCCATCGCATCATGTCCGGCAGGATCGCGCCACCCTGCTTCTGGCCATGACGGCCGATGCCCCACGTGTAGTTAATGTCGTAACCCTTGTCCGACAGGGCATGCATCAGCTTTACGTTCTGGACGAACCAGTCCCTCAGTTCGTCGTACGTACCCGTCCCATCCCGGCCGACGCCACGATTGTCGTTACGCCCATCCTGTAGATACACGCGCAGCGGTTTCTTCTCGCTCTTCCTGACAATGTCCGAGTACGCGTGTCCGCCGCGCAGGTTCACGAAGCTGCCGACGATGCTGAGGACTTTGCGGAATTCGTTCGGACGTTCCCATGCGACGGTGAAGGCGGCGATCGCTCCCGAGCTCGCGCCGCCGATACCCCGCCGTTCCGGATGTTTCGAGATGTTGTAGTCCTTGTTGAGTGCCGGCATCAGCTCGTCGACGATCACGCGCGCGTACTTGTCGTCGAGCGAGTTGTATTCGGCCGGCCGGTTCGTATCGCGGTCGCCCCAGTTCTGCGGCGTCGGCTCGGGCTGATCCGGCCGTCGCCCGGGATTGATGAACACCGCGATCATGACGGGGATCTCGCGGCGGTAGATCAAATTGTCAAGGACGTTCGGCGCCCGCGCATCGCCGTCCATGTTCTTGAACGCCTGGCCGTCGTTGAAAATCATCAGGCTCGCGGGCACTTTCGCGTCGTACTGCGCGGGCACGTAGATCCAGTACGTGTGCTGCGTCCCTGGATAGGCCTCGCTCGGCAAGGTAAACGGCCCGCGCATTTCACCCTTCGGCACCCCTTCGCGGGGCAGCGAGTCGGGACCGAGCTGGTAGTGAATGTCGGGATTGGCTGCGGGCGCAGGCGGCGTCTGGGATTGTGCGCCGCCGGAGACGGCCGCGAGGGCAAGAAGAGCAGTGCCGGGCAGGCGAGCGGTCATCGGCAGACTTTGCGGCGTGGTGCCGACACGGTCAAGCGCTATAAATAAGAGCGCCAAGGGCCAGTTGACAATCATTACAAATTGCAATATACATATTGCGATTTGCAATGACCCTCGCCCAGAAGCTTCGGCAGCTGCGGCAACTCGAAGGGGATCTTCGGGGACTCGGGCGCGAGCTCACCCAGTCGGAGCTCGTCCGTGCCATCCGAGCCGAGCTCGGCGAGACGATCAGCCAGTCCTACCTTTCTCTAATTGAAAACGGCGCGCGGCCGCACCTCTCCAACGAGTCGCGCCAGCTGCTCGCACGGTTTTTCAAGGTCCATCCTGGCTACCTCGTCAGCGACCCGCCCGACTTTCACACAGAGCTGACGTCCGACGTTGCCACCGTGGAGACCGCGCTCGATCGCTGGCTGCTCGATGGCGCGTCGCGGTTCGCGCACGATCCGCCGCTTGCCGCCGCGCTCGAGCGGCTCGCGGCCCATGCGGAAACGCGCCGCTGCCTGATCCTGCTCGGCGAAATGATCTCGATGCCCGGGTTGGTGACGCGGCTGTCGGAAACGCTCGTGCCGGAGGAACGCTCATGAACCTGCCGTCGATTTTCCTCGGCTGCTTTGTCGTTGGCTTCGTCCTCAGCGCGCTGTCGTTCGCGTTCGGGATCGTCGACGCGCACGTGCATTTTCCATGGGAGACCCATGTCGACGTCGGCGGCATTCACGGTCCGCACGCCCACGCCGTCGGCCCGATCAACTTCGCGACGCTGTGCGCCTTCCTGGCGTGGTTCGGCGGCGCCGGCTACCTGCTGACGACTGAGTTCCGCTGGCTGGCGGTGCCGTCGCTAATCGCTTCGGTGTTCGTCGGCGCCGCCGGCGCGGCGATCGTGTTCTGGCTGATGGCGCACGTGCTGTGGTCACCGCACGAGAACATGCAGAGCGCCGACTACGAAATGGTTGGAACGCTCGGGACGGTGACGCAACCGATCCGTTCCGGAGGCATTGGCGAGCTCGTGTACCTCCAGGGAGGCACGCGGAAATCGTGCGGCGCGCGCAGCGCGGACGACGCGGCGATCGAAAAGGGTTCGGAGGTTGTGGTGACAGGTTACGAGCGCGGCATCGCCTCGGTGAGGCGCTGGTCCGATCTCGCGGAGCGGTAGTGCCGGATCTGTGAATCCGGCGTCAACAGGAGGCACGTCAATGGGGCTTCAGGCGATGAGTGTCGGTTTCTGGGTTGTCGTCGGGCTGATGGTGCTCGCGATTGCGCTGCTCGGGTCGTTCCTGGCGTCGCTGTATCGCAAGGCGGGCCCGCACGAAGCGCTGATCGTCTACGGTTTTCGCGGTACCCGCATCGTCAAGGGGCACGGTACGGTCATCTTCCCGATGGTCGAGTCGTACCGCGATCTCTCGCTCGAGCTCATGTCGTTCGACGTCGCCCCCGCGCAGGACCTCTACACAAAGCAGGGCGTGGCGGTCACCGTCGAAGCAGTCGCGCAGATCAAGGTGAAGTCCGACATGCAGTCGATCCAGACCGCGGCGGAGCAGTTCCTCACCAAGACACCGGTGCAGCGCGAGAGCCTGATCAAGCTCGTGATGGAGGGGCACTTGCGCGGCATCATCGGGCAGTTGACGGTCGAACAGATCGTCAAGGAGCCGGAGATGGTCGCCGAGCGGATGCGCGGCACCTGCGCGGACGATATGAACAAGATGGGGCTCGAGGTGGTGTCGTTCACCATCAAGGAGGTCCGCGACAAGAACGACTACATCGTGAACATGGGCCGGCCGGACGTCGCCCGCATCAAGCGCGACGCCGACGTCGCGGCAGCTGAGGCCGACCGCGACACCGCCATCAAGCGCGCGGCGGCGACCCGCGAGGCGGCCATCGCGAGGGCGCAGGCGGATCAGGAGCGCGTGCTGGCGGAGACGCTGTCGCAGGCGAAACAAGCGGAGGCACAGCGCGATCTCGACATCAAGCGCGCGACGTATGTGGAAACAGTCAAGAAGCAGGAGGCGCAGGCGGACAAGGCCTACGAGATTCAGACCAACGTGATGCAGCAGCAGGTCATCGCGGAATCGGTCCGCGTGCAGCAGATCGAGCGCGAGCAGCTGATCAAGGTGCAGGAAGCCGAGATCGTGCGCCGCGAGAAAGAGTTGATCGCGACCGTGCTGAAGCAGGCGGAGGTCGAGCGCCAGCGCATCTCGGTGCTCGCCGAGGCGGAGAAGAGCCGGCTCTCGATCGAAGCCGAAGGCGCGGCCGCGGCGGTCCGCATGCGCGGCGAGGCCGAAGCCGACATCATCTTCAAGAAGGGGGATGCCGAGGCGCGCGCGATGAACGTGAAGGCGGAAGCGTACCAGGAATACAACCAGGCGGCGGTCATCGACAAGCTGCTCACGTCGATGCCCGAAATCGTGGCGGCGCTCGCGGCGCCGCTCAACAAGGTGGACAAGATCACGGTCGTCTCCACGGGGAACAACGGATCGACCGGCATGCACAAAATCACGAACGACATGACGCAAATCGCGGCGCAGGTACCGGCGCTGGTGGAAGCGCTGTCGGGCGTCCCGATGGCAGATCTGCTCTCCAAGGTGCGGAAGCTCGGTGACAAGACGGCGGGGGTGTGAAATGGCAGTACTCGAACGTGTCGCAACGCTCGTCCGCGCGAACCTCAACGATCTGATCGATCGCGCGGAGGATCCCGAAAAGATGATCAAGCAGGTGATCCTCGACATGGAGAACCAGCTGCTGCAGGTGAAGACGCAGGTAGCGATCTCGATGGCGGATCATCACCTGCTGCAGAGGAAGCAGGCGGAACAGCAGGACAGGGCCGCCGAATGGATGCGCAAAGCCGAGCTCGCGGTCGACAAGACCCAGGACGATCTCGCCCGCGCAGCGCTGGAACGGTACCAAAGCTTCACGAAGCTGGCCGAAAACTACACCCGGCAGGTCGAGGAGCAGCGGCAGCAGGTGGACACGCTCCGCCGCGCGCTCGAGCAGCTCGAGCAGAAGCTCGTGGAAGCGCGGGCGAAGAGCGACGTCCTGATCGCCCAGCATCGGCGGGCCCGCGCGCTCGAGAGAGCGAACGACGCGCAGCTGGCGATCGGCGGCAACGGGCCCGCCGCCGGCTTCGATCGCATGCAGCAGAAGGTGATTCGCAGCGAGGCGGTGAGCCAGGCGAAATCGACGCTGGTGGCGGACGATGTCGACCGCCGCTTCGATGCGCTGGAGAAAGAAGATGAAGTCGGCCGGTTGCTCGATGCGCTGAAGGCGCGGAAGGCGCAGGGCCCCGCATAATCATTACTTGATTTTACGTAATCATTACGTATTATGACGTAATGGCGGCAGCCAATCCGTTCGTCTACGGCGAAGTGGTGACTGCGGCCGCCTTCGCCGATCGCCAGCACGAGCGGCAGCGGCTCGCGCGCGACCTCGGTGAGGGGCAGAAGGTGTTCCTGATTTCCCCACGCCGGTACGGCAAGTCGTCGCTGATCCGTGACGTCATGAAGGGACTTGCCGTGCAGCGGATCCTCACGGTCGAAGTGACGGTGGCCGCGTCCAGCTCCTATGTGGGGTTCCTCGAGGCCTATGCTCGAGCGCTGCTGACCGCCGACACGCCCGCGCACGGGCTGCGGCGGTGGACGGCCGAGCTGCTGACAACCGTCCGCCCGGAACTGCGATTCGACGCGCAGCCGGGCGGACAGGCGCGATTCTCCATCGCGTTTCCCGCCGTCCGCTCCGTACGCGACACGGCTAGGCTTGCCGCGGAAGTTTTTACCCTCCCGGCCCGGATCGCGGCGGCGCGCCGACAGCGCATGGCCATCGCGCTCGACGAGTTCCAGACGATCGCCGCCTTTGACGGCGCCAATGTCGAGCACGCGCTTCGCGCCGCCGTGCAGGAACAGCGCTCCGTTGGTTATGTCTTTGCGGGATCGGAACCGTCGCTGATGGAACGGATGCTCACGCCCCGGCGGCCGTTCTACAAGGCGGGGCCCGTGGTCCGTCTCGGCAAGATCGACGAACAGGTGTTCGCGGAGTTCATCGAGCGCCGATTTGCCGCCAGCGGAATCCGCACGCAGGATGGACTCGGAGGCGCGATCGTCGAGCTCGCGGAGAACGTGCCCTACGACGTGCAGCGCCTGGCGCACGAGACGTGGGACGACGTGCGGGCCGCCGGACGGAAGAGCGCGGGCCTCGAGGATCTGCATCTCACGCTGGGCCGGCTGCTCGATGAACAGCACACCGTATTCGAGGAGTCGTGGCAGCGGCTGACGCTCGCGCAGCGCGCGGTGCTGCGCGCGATCGTCCTCGAGAACGGTCGGGAGTTGCTGTCAGCCGGTGTTCGCCTGCGCCATCGTCTCCCGGGCGCGTCGAGCGTGCAGTCAGCGCTCGCGGCGCTGGTGGGCCAGGACATCGTGATGAAGGACCAGGGCCGCTATTTCGTCAACGATTCGCTCTATCGTGAATGGATGGCGCGGCGGACCTTCTAGGACAATGCGGAACGCCCTTCGATCAGGCGGGACGGCCGTTCTTCTAAGTCTGACCGTTATATCGCCCGCGTTCGCCGACTGGACGATTGGCGGATTTCTCGGCAGTGCTCACACGCGGGCGGCGTCTCTCGCTCTTACGCAGCCGGCCGACTCCACGGATGTCTCGCTGTCACCAGTTCGCTATCGCTCCGACTCGATGACGGCGCCCCTCTACTACGGGTACCGTGTCGGCTGTTTTCCGCGATCGGGGTGGCTCGGCATCGAGGGAGAGTTCATCCACCTGAAGGTGGCCGCTGACACGACGCGCGACACGCACATCACCGGCACGTTGCGCGGCGATCCGGTTAACGGATTCGTCCGGCTATCGGACGTGGTCGAACGCTTTTCGATCTCGCACGGCGTAAATCTGCTGTTGGTAAACGCCGTCGCGCGTCGACAGGCGGGCGTCGATAGGACAGGCGACGCGCGATGGACCGTGACCGCCAGACTCGGCGCAGGCGCATCGATCCCGCACCCGGAGAGTACGATTGCCGGTCGGTACGTCGAGGGCTACGAATGGGGCTCGCTCAGTGTACAGGCTGCGGCCGGGTTGGAGATGCGCCTGACGCGCCGCCTGTCGCTGCTCGGCGAATACAAGCTCACTCGCAGCATCCAGAACGTCACGGTGTCTGGGGGCACGGCAGTCACGCCTCTCACGACACATCATTTCGTGGCTGGCATGACGGTACGGTTTCGTGCGGCTCATCCTGCTCCCGAATCCGAACGCCTCAAAGGCGCCGGTTCGAGAACTCGATGAACTGGACGAGATCGGCATTGAACTCCCCACCGCTGACCCAGGTGAAGGTCTTCACTATTTCGGGATGTTCCAGAGCAAGAGCCAACATGACATGGCCGCCGGACGAACTGCCAACCATGTGGACGACGCTGCTCTGCAACCTTGTCAGCAATGTGCCTCGCACGCGCCGACGATCCGGAATGCGACCATCAGTACCGCGCCGATGATTGCCGCGCCCGGACGGTCGATTCTCATCCACGGGAACTTGCCCAGCGCAAAGACGACATAGCTGCCGAAAAAGATCAGGTAGGCAGCAAGAATCCGTGCGTCAGAGAGCAATACGGGATCAAGAGAAGCCATCGGCCTGAAGTGTACTTTGCACCTCGCTAGCGCTCGACATCGTGCTGCCGAATCGCGTTCCCGAAACCGGCAGCGGCCAGCGCCATGCCCGCCGCGCCGATCATCACCAGGCGGAACGCGAACACGAACCCCTCGTCGACGATGGAGCGCACAACGCGCTGCTCCGACGGCGCGATTGAGAGCACTTGCGTCATGTCGGCACCAGCGATTTTGCGCAGCTCACGATCGATCCGCTCTCTCGCAGGTGACGAAAGAGCCAGGCCATCGAGACGGGGCCGCACGCGCGCGTCGAAGGCTCGGCCGAGCAGGACGCCGAAGATCGCGATCGCAAGGAGACCCGCCACCCTCGACACCGCGTTGTTGATACCGGACGCCACGCCGGCATGTCGTGGATCGACCGCGCCCATCACCGTCGTCGTGAGCGGTGCGACGGTGACCGCCATGCCCAGCCCCAGCACTACGATGGCCGGAAAGAACGTCGTCCAGTACGTGCCGCCGATTCCCGGCCGCGCGTACAGCCCCAGACCGATCGCGGAGATCGCCGGTCCCACGGTCAGGGGCAGCCGGCTTCCGACACGGGCGATCAAGCCGCCCGACCACCGTGAGAGTGCAAACATGATCAGCGGCAATGGAAGCAGCGCCGCCCCAGCCGCAGTCGCGCTGTAGTGCTGGACCTGTATCAGGTTGAGTGGCGCGAGGAACAAGACGACGCTCAGCGCTGCGTACAGGAGCAGCGTGAGAAGGTTGGCGAACGTAAAGGGTCGTGATCGGAAGAGTGCAAGTGGCAACATCGGACTCGGCACGCGACGCTCCACCGCGACGAGCAGCACGAGCGAGAGCACGCCGATCGCGAACCCCGCTAGTACGATGGGATGCCTGGCGCCGAGCGGCGGCCATTCGAGAAGTCCAAACACCGTACCGCCCAGGCCGAGGACGGCGAGCGCCGCGCCAGCCCAGTCAATCCGGGAGTTTCGAGACGGGTCACGGCTCTCATTCATGAATCGCAGCGAAAGGACGAGCACCATGACGGCAAGGGGGACGTTCAGAAAGAACACGGCGCGCCAGCTGACGTGTTCGACGAGCCAACCGCCCGTCACGGGACCAATCGCCGTTGTGATCGCGCTGAATCCTGACCACGTGCCAATGGCGCGGCCGCGTTCGGCATCGTTGAACGTGGCACTGATGATCGCCAGGCTGCCGGGAACAAGGAAGGCGGCGCCGACACCCTGAGCAGCGCGGCCGACGATGAGCATCCCGGGTGACATCGCGATGCCACATGCGATGGACGCAACGGTGAACAGGACCACGCCCAGAAGGAACACGCGCTTGCGGCCGAATTGATCGCCGAGCGATCCACCCACCAGGATCAACGCGCCCAGGAACAGCGCATAAGCCTCGATCACCCACTGCACGTCGGTGATCGTCGCCCGGAGCTCAGCCTGAAGCGCGGGCAGCGCGACATTGACGACCGTCGCATCGATGAAAGTCAGGCTCGATCCGAGGATGGTCGCTACGAGCGTCCACCGGCTGCGAAGCGGCATCACCGGTAAACGATCGGCGGCATACTTGTTGTTGATAACACCATGTTTGGGAAGAACGTCCTCTGGGTTATGCGGCGTATTTTCTCGCGAAATCGTTGTCGGTCGACAACATCTTCGTGTTCGTCATCATCTTCTCCGAGCTGCACATTCCCGGCACGTATCAGCGTCGAGTGCTTCAGTTTGGCATTGCAGGTGCCCTGGTGAGACGGTTTCTCGCGAGCGGCCGAATCGAGATCAGCCCCGAATCGAAAGCCCAGACCGTGTTGTTCTCGTTCGTATCGGAGCGCTGCTTCGAAGATCTGTCCGTAACCGAGTAAGTGACTCTTCTCGCACCTCGGACCAGCCTCGCGAGGTTGTCTCGCCGCGACGGTGGGCGGCGAGGCACTCTGTGACGAGTTCGTGATGCCATTCGGCACCGGCAGTCTCATCGCGGTCCATCTTCGAAGAAGGGCGCACAGTGAATCAGGGCTTCGTACAAACCCTGATTCCAAATATGAATTTGTGTGGCTGGATGTTAGGGACGGAAAGGGGGAAGCGATTCCCTTCCCACTCTAAATGTACGTCGAAGGCTCTCACAGTTCAAGACTGTTTCTTGACCCGCGAGAGCCCTATCATCCCCAGCCATGCCAAAACGCATCGCTCGCGGTCAGCGCCGGACTCGCAAGCCCCGGCGCGCGTCCAGACCGGCGGGCGCCGCTGCCGTGGATGCGTCACATCTCGTGCGAGTCGTGCCTCACCTCGCGCCAGAGACGCTGCATCAGCTCATTCGGCGCTGCGGACTGGATGTCTGTGCAGAGATCGTCGCCTCGGCGACACCAACGCAGCTCGCGTCTGTCTTCGACCTTGATTTGTGGCGAAGCGCTCAACCGGGCCACGACGAGCGTTTCGACGTGGAGCGCTTCGGCGAATGGCTGGAACTGTTGGTGGACGCAGACGGCACCATGGCCGCGCTGATAGTTGCAGCCATGGACGAGCACCTCGTCGTTGCCGGGCTCTCCCGGTTTGTACGCGTTTTCGACCCGGCGGCGATCGCCACGACACTCGATGGTGAACCACCCGACATCGATGTGACGTCGCACCGGCGTGGTCCCGAGTGCGAAGTAGGCGGCTATCTCGTGCGTGGACTCAGGACTGACGCCTGGGATGCGATCATCGCGCTTCTCCTCGCGCTCGACGCCGGACATCACGACCGTTTTCACGCGGTGATGCGTGCATGTCGACGGTTGTCCAACTCCACGCCAGAAGTTGACGGGCTCGACGACCTGCTCACGGTGCGGCAACAGCTGCTCCATGACGTAGCACTAGACCGTGAGCATCGGCGCTCGCGGCAGGGATACAGCACGCCCGCTGACGCGCGAGCGTTTCTCCTGATGGCGAGACGGCGGCGCCGCCCGTCGAATGGCGAACCGTCGGCCAATCCGATCGTTGCTGCGTATTTTCGGGCCGTCACAGACACGATCGGATCAGAGAACGACGCCATCGCGAACCTGCCGCAGCGCGCCTTGGAGCCGCCAGCCACACTCGCGGGAGTTCCCGGGGCCGTCGACGCCCTCGCTGATATGCTCGCCCTTGCGGGTCTGGCGGCACAGCGACCGCGCGCGCTGCTCGAAGGCACTCACTCTCAACCGCTACATTTCGCGCGTATTCAACCGTTGATGGAGTACGTGCGCGACAGCGACGACACCATGTACGTGGTGCGGAGCCAGGAGCTGGCGTTCCTCGCCAATACGCTCATGGCCGGTTGTTCGATTCAATCCCGATCCTTTACTCCCCAGGAGGCCTCGGATGCAGCCGTCGGGGTGTGCAATCTGGGTCTCGAGCATTGGCCCGCGGCGTTGCCCGACACGTTTCTGATGGATCACGACCTTGTGTCCGCATTCGAAGTGGGATGGACAGTGCTCCATGAGAACGTCAGCATGTTCGTGGCCGAGCAACTTCTCTTCGCGCTATCGAACCTGCGATGCAGCGATGCGGACATCCAGGAGGGGCTGGACACCCTTCGGATCGAACTCACGAAACAACGTGAAGCAGGCACGCCGTGGCGCGCGCGCAATGCTCTCGACGTGATCGCAATGCTCGACATGCCCGTCTGGGTCAGCGTGCTTGGATTGCTGGATGAATGTCCTGTGATACCCGCGGCACTGACAGCAACCCTCGAGCGTCGGACCGGAGCGATCAGTGCGACGGAGTTCGAGTTCATCGCCTCGAGCAGCCAGCTTGGCAAGGTCCGAGAATTCATGGCGCGGTTTCTAGACATCCTCGGTCGCTGAAGGGCTGACGTGATGATTCCTGACGCATGCTTTGAGGCGGCTGCCTTCTCGACCAGAGCATCATCATTCACGGTGACGTGCTGCCGCCACCGCGCGGTGAGCGCCGCCTGGTCCCGACCGTGTGGCTCACGTCGGGGAAGTGACGCGACGAAGAAATGAAGCAACTGCGCGCGCCGACTATCATCCGAGGCCGGCTGCTCGCGCCATCAGAAACAACTCTGCCCCGATGACGACGGCGCCGATGGCTCTCGCGACGCGCTCACCGGCCGGTGCGAGACGTTCGACGGTGATGGCTGCCGCTACGACAGCCATCGCGCGAAGGTCCATGACCCCGATGGCCAGGAGGATCGCCGTCAGACCGGAACAGCAGTAGCTGCAGTGGAGGCCGAGGCGCAGGCCGTGTCGCCAGGCCGTGCCGGCGTCGGACGGCAACGTACGGCCGCGCCCGGGTGCCTCGCGGCAGCAGGCAAGGTGACGCGCCTTCCACGCGGTGAACTGGAGCGCGCCGGCGATCAGCACGACCCCGCCGACCGCGATCGGAACGGCGCGCGCCAGCGCCGGCTGCTGCATCTCGATGGTCGCCAGCGCGACGCCCAGCGGAAACGCGGCCATTCCGATCACGGTCCACACGAAGAAGTAACCCACGCCCACGAGCGCGGTCAGCCGACCCAGGCGCGTCGCGCCTGTCCTGCCAACGGCCTGGCGGTAACGCCACAGCATCGGGACGAGGGACGGCAGCATCATCGCCACCATCATCACGACCCACATGCCGAGGAACGACGCCGCGGCGCCGGGCCACGTCTGTCCGGGCATCCGCATCCACGCCATCGACATCGTCCAGCCGCCGGGCATCGGCATCCCGCCCATCGCCGACATGGACGCGTACCAGACGATCATGACCGCCGCGCTGCCAGCGAAGAGCAGCGCTGAGACGCCAAAGAACGCCTGCTGGGAAGCTCGCTCGGAAGCCATGACGACCCCGCTCAGCCCTGGCCCGCGGGAGCGCGGGCAAGAGA
>DASPXV010000071.1:0-32064 GCA_035637115.1 Vicinamibacterales bacterium | reverse complement strand
TTCCGACAGCCGGCACACGCCGCGGCTCCCCAACGCTTGAGCGCCTCGATGCCGCGCTCACAAAATTCCTGAAGGAGGTACGACTTGTTGCCTGACAAACTTGACTCAAGTACTCAGATTTCAACCGCTCAAGGCTTCTAGGGTGTGGCGGTAGACAGTAAACAGTAGACGGTAATGGGCTGCGTTAGACCTCCCAGCCGCGGTCTATCCCAGACAAATACCGTTTACTGTCTACTGCTTACTGTCTACCGTCGACCGACCGCTCATTTCACGGTCGGGGACATGCTCGTCGTCTGCTGCAGGTTGAGCATCGTCTGGCCGCTCACGAAGCACGCGGTGTACTTCGCCCACAGATCCTGCGCTTCGTTGGGAAACGCCTCGGTGAGGATCCCGGATACGGTGTAGTCCTCGTCCTTCACGGCAGGGTCCATGAAAAAGACGTAGACGACATTGCCGCCCGGGCCGGCTTCGAGTCCTTTGAAGACCCGCCAGCCGAGCGCCTGCTGCTTGCGCTTCGGATCGCTGCTCTTGCCGAGCGCTTCCTTGACGCGCGCCATGATCGCCTCGAAGTCGGCGACCTTGTCCGGTTTGATGACGTTGAAGATGATGCCCGAGTCCGACGTGAACTTACGCGATGCGGGGACCGCGGGTTGCGCCGCCGCCGGGGGCTGTCCGGCCGGCGGCGGAGTGACCGGTGGAATCTGGGGTGCGGGAGGTTGCGCCGCGGCGCGGACCGCCGCGAGCGCCATCATTAGTGCGAGCGAACGAACCTTCAAGAACCGCCCTTACATCCCGCCGAGGGGAGTCAGGCTCAGCTTGCTGAGACCGGCCGCGAACGCGTCAGCGTAACGCTTCCACATCGCCTGCACGCCTTCGGCACGCTGCTCTTCCGGCGTCATCGTGCGCAGCAGCATGTTGAACAACTCGTACTCGGAGTTCGGCACGGTGGGTTCAAGTTGCACGACGTACAGCGTGTTCGGGCCGAAGGGTTCCGTGGACTTGTACACCTTAAAGCCGGCGGCCTGCTTCTTCAGCGTTTCGTCCTGGGTCTTCGCGAACCCGGCCCTCAGCTTGCCGACCATTTCTTCGAAGTCAGCGGTCTTGTCCGGCTTGATCTGCACGAGCAGAATCCCGGCGGGCGTGGAGAACGGCACTTTCGGCGCCGCAGGTGCCGACGCGGCGGCGGCCGGGGGCTGCTGCTGCGTCGTCGTGGCGGTTCCGGACGTCGTTGTCTGGGCGAACGATGCAGCGGGCGCGAGCGCCACCGCGAAGACGAAAGCACTAGTTACGAAAGAACGCATTCCCAATCTCCTCCTTGGGCGAAACTCGGAATCGCCACTCTATCACACGAATATGGCCATCACTTCGTTGGCCATCAACATGCCGTCTCGCGTCAGCCGGAGCCGGCGCCCGTCCCTGACAAGCCAGCCCGCCTCGACAAACGGCTGCAATTCGTTACCGTACTTGGCCCAGACATCGACGCCGTATCGCGCCGCAAAACGGTCGAGATCGATGCCGTTTCGCAGCCGCAAGCCGGTAAACACCGCCTCCTCGAGCCGGTCATGCGCAGAAAGCATGCGGCGCTCGGCGACGAGATCGAAGCCGCTGTTTACACGGTTGATGTACTCGGCGGTCGCCGCGACGTTCTTCCAGCGGACGCCGCCATACGTCGAATGCGCGCCGCATCCAAAGGCAAGCCACTCTCCGTCGGTCCAGTATTTGACGTTGTGGCGCGACTCCTGGCCGGGGCGCGCGACGTTCGAAATTTCGTACTGCTCGAGTCCCGCGGCCTCCAGCCTCTCCATCGCCCGCAGGTACATCTCTGCCGCGTCGTCATCCGGCGCGAGCGACCATCCGCCGCGCGCCATGTCTTCCTTGAGCGGCGCGTTCGGGTAGAGCTCGAGCAGATAGAGCGACGCGTGATCCGGATTCGCGGCGATCAATGCGTCCACGTTCGCAAGCCAGGACTCCACGCTCTGTCCCGGCAGCCACATCATCAGGTCCAGGCTCACGTTGTCGAAGCCCGCGGCCCGCGCTTCACGCACCGCGGCGCGCGCCCGCTCCGCCGAGTGAATCCGCCCGAGGCGTTTCAACTCGTCGTCGTGGAACGACTGGACACCGAAGCTCAGTCGATTGACACCGGCTTTCCGAAAACGTTCCAGCTTCTGTCGATCGACGGTCTCCGGATTTGTCTCGAGGGTGATTTCGGACTGCGGATCGAGCGCGAAGCGCTCGCGGACCGCGCCGATGATCGACGCGACCTCGTCAGGCTCTAACAGGGATGGAGTACCTCCGCCGAAAAAGATCGTATCGGCGGCGAGGCCGGCAGGCGCGTTCGCGATCTCCTGCCGCAGCGCGGCGACATACCGCGTCTTCAGCGCCTCGTCGTAAAGGCCCCGGTTGAAGTTGCAGTAGTTGCAGATTGCCGAACAGAACGGGATGTGGACGTAGATGCCGAGGAGGTCGGAGGCCGGACGCCGGAGGTCGGGTGTTCTAGGTTCCGGCTTTTCCACCAGACCAGCCTAACTCTTTTCCGGGCTTCATCTGCGCGCGGATCGGACCCTTTGCCCTGGAGGGAAGCGCTCGTTTTCCCGTAATCTGTGACTTGCGTTTCCAGGCCATCAGCAGGTCTTCAGGACCCGCATTGGTGGGCGCGTGACGAAAGTCCGCACCATCCCACTCCAGGAAGTCACACATTTCGTGCAGCCGCGAATGAATGCGGAAACCGATGCGTTCCTTGAGGCTGAAGTCCGTGTTCTCAGTTTCCGCATCATCCGGCGTGTCTTCGTAATTTGACGTGAAGATGGTGAGCCGCCGCTCGTTATAACGCGTGTTCACGATCAAGTTCATGGTCTCCTCGACCCATTCGGACGTCTTCTCCGAGCCCATGTCATCGAGGACGAGCAGGTCCGCTTCCATCACCGGCCGCAGGATATCCATCTCGGCAGTGCGCACGAGCGGATTGTAGGTGCTGCGGATCAGCCGTAGCAGGTCGCGCGTGTCGTAGAAGAGGCCGCGCGCCCCGCGCGTGAGGATCGCCTTGCGCAGGATCGCGACCGCGAGGTGGGTCTTGCCGATCCCCGGAGGACCGATGAGACACAGCCCCTTGCGCGCAAACTCACCGGCTGGAAAATCGTCGGCGAATTTCTGCGCCCGCCGCACCGCGCCGGCCAGTTTTTCGTTGGGATAGATGATGAACGTCTCGAGCTCGCAGCCGCGATAGCGCGGCGGGATGCGCGCTTCGTCGAGCAGGCGCGCCGTCACGCCTTCGCGCCAGCAATCGCAGCGCACAACTCTGCGGACACCGTCAGTCGTTACAGCTTTCCAACCGGTGTCGTCGCAACGCTCGCACGCCATTGGGAGATGCGGATTGTAACACCGCACGGACCTGACGGCTTCAACTCGAAGGCACAAAAGCACGAAGACACAAAGTAAATATTTTTTTTGTGTCTTTGTACCTTAGTGGTCTTTGTGATTGACCCGTTTTGGCGTTTCAGTCTCGCTGGCTGGTTCTTCGATAGGTGGAGGAGGTGTCGCGCGCACGAGCTCCGTCGGCGACGATTTCACCATCGCGGTGCTGAGGCGCTGCTCCCAGTCGCCGAGCCCGCGCGCGAGCTCGTGCTTCACGTATTCCATGAACTGGTTCACCTCTCCCTGCATCTGTTCCATCTTGCGACGCATGTTGAGAATGATCTCGACGCCGGCAAGATTCACGCCGAGGTCGCGCGTGAGCGAGAGGATGGTTTCGAGCTGTTCGAGATCTTCTTCCGAGTACAACCGGGTGTTGCCTTCCGTGCGCGACGGCTTCAACAGCCCTTCACGTTCGTACAGGCGCAGCGTCTGCGGGTGGATGTTGTACTTCTGCGCCACCGCGCTGATCATGTAATACGCGCGTCCGCCACGCTTAGCCATACAACTTCCCGAATTCGCGCATCAACTCTTTGCCGCGCTCGTCCACGACCTGGGGAAGGACAATGCGCACTTCAACCAGGAGATCGCCGCGCCCGCCGGCCGTCGTCGGCGCGCCGCGCTCGCGGAGGCGGAACCGCTGGCCGGCCTGCGTGCCCGGCGGAATCCGCAGCTTCACGGGACCTTCGAGCGACGGAACCTCCACTCGGGCGCCCAGCACCGCGTCGTGCACGCCGATCGGCAGCACGATGCAGAGGTCGTCCCCCTGCCGGCGGAACATCGCGTGCGGCTGCACATGGACGGTCACGTAGAGATCGCCGTTTCGCGCGCCGCGCCGGCCGGCATGGCCGCGATCCGCAATGCGGAGCCGCGTGCCCTCCTGGATGCCGGCGGGAATCGTCACCTGCACCGCTTCGCTGCGGACGTGCAGCCCCTGACCCGCGCACACGCCGCACCGCGCTGTTCGCTGGCGCCCACTGCCCTGGCACGCCGCGCAGCTCTTGGTGAACACCATATGCCCGCGCGCCCAGCGCACTTTGCCTGTGCCGTGGCACGGCGCGCAGCGCCCTTCCGGCGTACGCACGACGCCCGTCCCGCCGCACCCCGAGCAGACGTCCTGCCGCGTGACGACGACCTGGCGCTCGACGCCTCGCATCGAGTCTTCGAAAGGAATCGTGACCGCCGCGTGAATGTCCGCACCCGGCTGCGGCCGGCCAGTGTCCGGTGATACCGGCGGATGAAGAACTTCGGCGAAGAGCTCGGTGAACGTCGCCGCCTGCGGCCCATGCGCGGCGGCCGAGAAATCAAACCCGGTGAATTCGAACGTAGTGTCTCCCTGCTCCGCCGCCTGCCCGCCGGACGAATCGTACGAGCGCCGCCGATCGGGATCGAGGAGCGTCTCGTACGCTTCCGAGATTCGTTTGTACAGGGACTCGGCCGTGCGGTCGCCCGGGTTTATGTCCGGATGAAACCGACGCGAGAGCCGGCGGTACGCCCGCTTGATTTCAGCGGGCGTCGCGCCGGGTTGCAATCCGAGAAGAGAGTAGAGGTCCATTCCACTCCTACTTCTTCTCTTCCTCCACTACTTCAGCATCGATGACGTCGCTTTTGTCGGCGGTCGACTGCTGCGACGAGGCCGACGCGCCTCCGCCGGGCTGACCGCCGCCCGCGGCGGCGCCGGCCGCCGACGCGCTCTTGTACATCGCCTCCGCGGCCCGGTGCTGTGCGCTGTTCAGCGCCTCCATCGTCCGCTTCATCTCGGCGACGTCGTTCTTCTCGATCGCCTTCTTCAGGTCCTCGATGGCGGACTCGATCGGCTGCCGGTCGGACGGCGAGAGCTTGTCTCCCGCATCCTTCAGCATCTTCTCCGCCGCGTACGCCGCCTGGTCCGCGTGGTTGCGCGTCTCGATCTCTTCCTTGCGCTTGCGGTCTTCTTCGGCGTGCGACTCCGCTTCGCGCATCATCTTGTCGACCTCGTCCTTGCTGAGGCCACTCGACGCGGTGATCTGGATCTTCTGCTCCTTCTGCGTCGCCATGTCCTTCGCGGACACGTTGACGATGCCGTTGGCGTCGATGTCGAAGGTGACTTCGATCTGCGGCACGCCGCGCGGCGCGGGCGGCAGACCCGCCAGATGGAACCGGCCCAGCGTGCGGTTGTCGCGCGCCATCGGGCGCTCGCCCTGCAGCACGTGCACCTCGACGCTGGTCTGGTTGTCCGCCGCGGTCGAGAACATCTCGCTCTTGCGCGTCGGAATCGTCGTGTTGCGCGGGATCAGCGTCGTCATCACTCCGCCCATCGTCTCGATGCCGAGCGAGAGCGGCGTCACGTCGAGCAGCAGCAGGTCCTTGACCTCACCCGCGAGCACGCCCGCCTGGATCGCCGCGCCGACCGCGACGACTTCGTCCGGGTTCACTCCCTTGTGGGGGTCCTTGCCGAACAGCTCCTTGACGATCGCCTGCACGCGCGGGATGCGCGTCGACCCGCCGACGAGCACGACCTCGTCGATTTTGCTGGGATCGATACCCGCATCTGTGAGCGCCTGCTTCGTCGGGCCAACGGTTTTCTGCAACAGCTCTTCGACGAGCTGCTCGAACTTGGACCGCGTCAGCTTCTTCACCATGTGCTTCGGCCCGGTGGCGTCCGCGGTAATGAAGGGCAGGTTGATGTCCGTCTCCATGACGGTCGAGAGCTCCATCTTCGCTTTCTCCGACGCTTCCTTCAGGCGCTGAAGCGCCATCCGGTCCTTGCCGAGATCGATGCCCTCGTCCTTCCTGAACTCGTCAATGATCCAGTCGATGATCCGCTGGTCGAGATTGTCGCCGCCGAGGTGTGTGTCGCCGTTGGTCGCTTTGACCTCGACGACCCCCTCGCCAACTTCCAGGATCGAGATGTCGAACGTGCCGCCGCCGAAGTCATACACGGCGATCGTCTCGTCCTTCTTTTTGTCCAGACCGTAGGCCAGCGCCGCCGCGGTCGGCTCGTTCACGATGCGCATCACTTCGAGGCCCGCGATCTGGCCGGCGTCCTTGGTGGCCTGGCGCTGCGCGTCGTTGAAGTACGCGGGAACGGTGATGACCGCCTTGCTGACGGCGCTGCCGAGGTATTCCTCCGCGGCCTGCTTGAGCTTCTGCAGGATCATCGCAGAGATTTCGGGAGGCGAGTACTCTTTGCCGCCCACGTGCACGCGGACGTCACCGTTCGACGCGCGCACCACCTGGTACGGCACCATCTTCATTTCTTCGTTTACTTCGTCGAACTTGCGGCCCATGAACCGCTTGATGGAGAACACGGTGTTCTCCGGGTTCGTGACGGCCTGCCGCTTGGCGACCTGCCCGACGAGCCGCTCAGCCGACTTGGTAAAGCCCACCACGGACGGCGTGATCCGACTGCCCTCCGGGTTGGTGATAACGACGGGCTCGCCCCCTTCCATCACCGCGACCACGGAGTTCGTCGTCCCCAGGTCGATGCCAATGATCTTGCTCATGTCGTATGTCCTCGCCTTCCGGTAATCTTTATAACGATGTAAATATAAAATGTGAGCCGATGCATGTCAAGGCCAGCCGTTGATCCGTGAGAAAGTCGCCGTAAGTTAGTGCTATACTGCGAATTGCCAGTCTGCCCAGCCGTAAGAGGTCGACCCATGCTCCCCCGTTCGGCTCTGACCCTTGCCCTCGCGGTTTTTCTTTGCCCCGCGAGCCTGTTCGCCCAGTCGTCACAGCCTGAAACCTACGGTGTTGCCCCGGCGCATATCGCGCATGTGGAAGGCGCCGTGACGCTCGAGCGCGAGGGGCGCCCGGAGAATTCCCCGCTGAATATGCCGCTCCTGAGCGGCGATCGTTTGAAGACGCTGGACGGCCGCGTGGAGGTGCTCTTCGCGGACGGCAGCGCGCTGCATCTGGATTCGCGCACCACTCTCGACGTGCAGTCCGACGATCTCGTACGGATGATCGATGGACGCCTGCGCCTGGCGATCGTCGGTCCGGCGCGGCTCGTCGCCTATCGCATCGATTCCCCCGCGGGATCCGTGCGGATCACGCAGCCCGGGGAATATCGTGTGTCGCTGCTCCGCGGACAGGAAGAGACGCAGCTGGAGCTTGCGGTCATCCGCGGCGCCGGTGAGATCTTCACGGACCAGGGCAGCACGCCCGTTCGCGCCGGCGAGCGCGCGTATGCGAGCGCGGGACTCGCGCCCTCATATCCCTACACGTACAACTCCGCTAACTGGGACGCGTTCGATCGCTGGTCGGAAGCACGGCGTGACGTGCGCCTCGGCGTCTCGTCGCAGTACCTGCCGGAGGACGTCCGGCCGTACTCCTCCACATTCGATGAGTACGGCGACTGGCGCTATCAGCAGACCTACGGCTACGTCTGGTATCCGCGCGTCGCCGCGACATGGCGTCCTTATTACTATGGCCGGTGGATGTCCTACCCTCGATACGGGTGGACGTGGATCGGCGCGGACGGTTTCGCGTGGCCGACGCATCACTACGGCCGCTGGGGCTTCTCCGCCGGCGCGTGGTTCTGGATTCCGTCTTCGCGCTGGGCGCCCGCGTATGTATCGTGGGCCTACGCGCCCGGTTACGTGAGCTGGTGTCCGCTCGGCTGGAACAATCGCCCCGTCATCTCGATCAACATCTTCAATGTCGGCCCGGGCTACTATTCGTCGGCCCGCGCATGGACCCTGGTCTCGTACTCGCACTTCGGGCGCGACTATTACGTGCACCAGCGCGCCGTAGACTGGAACCGTTTCGATCGGGATCGGCGCCCGCACCTCGAGATTGCGCCATCGGCGCCGGCGTACCGCAACGTTGCGGTCGCGCGGAATTCGACCGGGGCTCAGCGCGCCCCGAGCAGCGCCGAGGGGCGGAATTCGACGCCCATTCGCTGGGCGGGGTCGCGGGATAGGGTTGATCTTCCGGCTAAAGCCGGAAGCCACACTGCAGGGGAATCTAGATCCGAGTGGCTTCCACCCTCAGGTGGAAGATCCGCTGCGCCGAGATACACCAACCGGGGAAATGAGGTGATCCGCTCGCAGACAGAACGGCCGACGTCGCCGGCGCGCGATGCGTCCAATGCGCGCGACGGGTACGCAGTGCAGCGCACGGCGCCTGGCGGTCCCGCGAGGCGCGCGGACGTCGCGCCACAAGTCTCCGAGTCACCCGCACGCGAATATCGCCAGCCCTCATCGCCGATGTCCGGACGCGTCCCGCCCGGGTATGACCGGCGGCCTGACAGCTATGCAGCGCCGGACATGCGAAGGGCGCAGCCGCGCAACGATGCACCCGTGTATCAGCCACGCGCCACCGGCCCGCGCGCGGATTCGCCGGCCCCTGCACCGCGAAGCGGTGACGACCCGGCCTATCGTCCGCGCTACGAACCGTCGTCGCGTCAGCCCGAGTACGCGCGACCACGAGGCGGCGGCCCCGAGGCGCCTCCCCCGACTCGCATCGAGGGGCCTCCACCGAGCCGCGGCGAGGGACCTGCCCCGAGTCGGGGCGAGGGGCGCGAGCGGCAGGCGCCGCCCCAGCGTTCCGCTCCCCCACCGGAGCGCTCAGCGCCGCGAGAAACAGCCGTCCCACGCAACGCTCCGCACGGCGGCGGCGGCGGATCGAACACCGCCGCCCGCCCCCGAGGCCGCGGCGGCCTCTAATTGGCGAATGGCGATTGCAGATTGCCGATTAACGAATTGGCGATTGCCGATTGGCGATTGGCGATTGACGGATTGAGGATTGCTGATTGGAGCTCACGAATCACGGCCGCCCGACTTCCATGCGCCAATCATCAATCGACATTCGCCGATTCGTTTAATCTTCAATCTGCATTCGCCAATCGCCAATGGCTAAATACGTTGTCCGTTTAGCGAAGAACGCCGGCATCGTCCTGCTGTTCGTCGTCGCCGCGATTCTGGGGACGGTGAGCGGTGTCCTGTTCGCGTTCGCGGGGGACCTGCCGCAGATCTCGGCGCTGGATGACTATGCGCCGAGCACCATCACCCGGGTCTACGGCGCGCGCGGCGAGGTGGTCGGTGAGTTCTCGACGCAGCGCCGTGTCGTCATCCCGTACGACGCGATTTCGCCGCGATTGAGGCAGGCGATCATCGCGGCCGAGGACGCGCAGTTCGAGGAGCATCTCGGCCTGAGCATTCCGCACATCATGATGGCGGCGACGCGTGATGTCCTCGGCAGCGTCAAGGGGGTGGTCACGGGCGCGCGCCAGCGGCGCCCCAAGGGGGCGAGCACGATCACGCAGCAGCTCGCGCGCGGCCTGTTCCCCGAGGCGGTGGGCTTCCAGGTCGGCGACGTGAGCCCCGAGCGCAAGATCAAGGAAGCGATCGTCGCAATCCAGATCGAGAAGCGCTACACGAAACGCGAGATTCTCACCTTCTACGCGAACCAGATGTATCTGGGTGAGGGAGCGTACGGCGTCGAGTCCGCGTCACGCACGTACTTCGGCAAGTCGGCGAAAGACCTGAACCTCGACGAGGCCGCGATGATCGCGGGCGTCTTCCAGACGTGGCGCAACGCGCCGACGGTCAACATGGAGCGCGCCAAGCGCCGGCAGGCGTACGTGCTCCAGCAGATGGCGGACGAGCACTTCATCACGCAGCCGGAAGCGGACGACGCAAAGGGGCGGCCGATCGTGCTGGCGCAGTCCGCGGGACGATCGGACTCGATTGCTCCGTACTTCGTCGAAGAGATCCGCAAAGAGCTGGAAGGCCGTTACGGCGCAAAGACGCTCTACGAGAATGGCCTCAGCGTGCAGACGGCGCTCGACCTCAAGCTGCAGGAGGTCGCAAATCGCGCCATCGACGCCGGCGTGCGCCGCATCGATCATATTCATGGCTTCCGGAAGCCGAAGCGCAACGTGCTCGAGGAGCGGCACACCCTAGACGCGTTCAAGCATCCGCGCTGGGATCGCCCGTTCAACGCGGGTGAAATAGTGCCTGCGGTCGTCATGGATCTCGACTCGACGACGATCCATGCGCGCGCCGGGAAGTTCGCCGTCACGATCGACAAGAAGGGCTACGCCTGGACGCGGAAGACTTCTCCAGCGCAGCTGGTGCGCCGTGGCGATCTGATCGAGGCGAAGTTGTTGACGCTCGACGAGGGGGCGCGCACCGCGACAGGGTTGCTCGACCAGCCACCGCTGGTCGAAGGGGCCGCGCTCGCGATCGACAACCGTACGGGGCAGATCAAATTGATGGTCGGCGGCTTCAGCTTCGAGCGCAGCAAGTTCAATCGCGCGACGCAGGCGCTCCGGCAGGTCGGCTCGGCGTTCAAGCCGTTCGTGTACACGACGGCGATCGATCGCGGCTACACGCCGTCCACGCTGCTGCAGGATGCGCCGGTGACGTACCCCGCGGGCCCGGGTCAGCCGCCGTACTCGCCGCAGAACTACGAGAAGGATTTCTGGGGCCCGATCACCGTCCGCCGCGCGCTCGAACACTCGCGCAACGTGCCGGCGATCCGCCTGATGGACGCGCTCGGTCCGAAGCAGGTCATCGCCTACGCGCGCCGCTTCGGCCTGACCGCGCCGCTCCCGCCGTACTTGCCCATCGCGCTCGGCGCCGGTGACGAGACGCTGCTCGAGATGACGAGCGCGTACTCGGTGTTTCCGAACCAGGGCGTCCGCATGGCGCCGTACTCGGTGCTCAAAATCACGGACCGCGAAGGAAACCTGCTGGAGGAAAACCGTCCCGAACCGCAGGACGCGATCCGCGCCGACACGGCGTACGTCATGACCAGCCTCCTGCGCGGGGTCGTCGAACACGGCACCGCCGCCAAGGCCGCCGCGCTGAACTGGCCAATCGCCGGCAAGACCGGCACGACCGACGACTTCAGCGACGCATGGTTCATCGGATTCGATCCCGACATCACGCTCGGCGTGTGGGTCGGGTACGACCAGAAGAAGCCGCTCGGCCAGGGCATGTCGGGCGCCGAGGCAGCGCTCCCGATCTGGATCGACATCTTCAAGACCTGGATCGGCGAGCGCAAGGACGCCCCGAAATTCGATCCTCCCGGCAACATCGTCTTCGTCGCCGTCGACAAGGCATCGGGCAACGCGACCGATGCCGGCACGCCTGGCGCGATCACCGAAGCCTTCATCGCCGGAACCCAGCCCGGCTCCATTCGGCAGTAGCAATCATTAGCGGCTGGCGCGGCGCAGCCTTCCAGCCGTGGCAATTTTTGCCATTCGTGCAACGCAGGATGGTTTAGAAAACCGCGTACTTCGTTGAACACGGAACTCGAGATTCAGGGTTTTTCCTCGAGATTCCGGTTGGCGTGGCGAATGCTATTCCGGCGGCATGCAGCTCCAGGCGCTCAGCATCCAGAATCGCACCTCGCGATTAGTCGGCGGCGTAGAGAAACTGATCCCATTTGTCGATACGGGACCACGAGGACGAGCGATTTCGACGAGTGCGCTCACGGCTTGCAAGGCAATGGACGATGGATACCGCCATGCATGCTCGAGTGCGTCGCCTACTGAGTTCATCTCGCGCATTTCGACCGTGGCGCGGCAGGCAAAGAAGACGAAGGCGGCGCTGATGTTGCTCGCGCAACTGGGATATGCGCCTATTGCCTCAATTCGCGAGTTGATTATTGAGGCGCGCAGATTGGAAAACATCTTTGTGTCATCACGCAATACCGCCAAGCGGCGTCAACCCGGACGGCTGGTTTCGGTACGAGACTCCTTTAAACCCCTTTGAGCGCGTCGACGGTTCGACAGGACGAAAAGGATCCCGGAGGCGCTGAAATCCGCGTGTGACGAAGTGGGGCCCCCACGCTTCCGACCCTCGACGATGCTCGGGTCGCCCTGAGCGAAGTCGAAGGGCGCCGACAAGTCGCCGCAGGGGTGCTTTTCCGACGCGCGAAACGAGGTTTCGTAGCGGAACCAGCCGTCCGCGGACGCGCGGCCTGCGGAGGCGGGATTTCGACGCGGAGTAGTGTGCCGACTATCGAGCGCCGGGCGGTCTGACCTGCGAAGGTGGGATTTTCCTACGGAGTATCGCGGCTACGAGCGCGGTCCACTCATTCGACGTCGTCCTCGGTTGCCGCGGAGAGTGCGCCGGCGGCTTTCTTCATCAAGTACGACTTGATGAAGACGTCGATGTCGCCGTCGAGGATGCGGTTGACGTCGCCGACCTGTTCCTTCGTCCGGTGATCCTTGACCATCTGATATGGATGCAGCACGTAGCTGCGGATCTGGCTGCCGAAGGCGATGTCGCGCTTTTCGCCGCCGAGCTGCGCGAGCCTGGCTTCCTGCTCCTTCATCCTCATGTCGAACAGGCGCGACTTCAGCACCTTCATCGCCTGCGCGCGGTTCTTGTGCTGCGAGCGCTCGTTCTGGCAGGAGACGACGATGCCCGTCGGGACGTGCGTGATGCGGATGGCGGAGTCGGTCACGTTGACGTGCTGGCCGCCGGCGCCGCTCGAGCGGAACGTGTCCACGCGCAGATCTTTCTCGTCGATCTCGACATCGGCGTCGTCGGGCAGTTCCGGCCAGACATAAAGCGACGCGAACGACGTATGCCGGCGTGCGGCCTGGTCGAACGGCGAGATGCGAACGAGCCGATGGACACCGGCTTCGGCGAGGAGCAGGCCGTAGGCATAGTCGCCATAGACCGTCAGCGTCGCGCTCTTGATGCCCGCTTCGTCGCCCGGCTGCATGTCCATGACTTCGCGCTTGAAGCCGCGGCGTTCCGTCCAGCGCAGGTACATGCGCAGGAGCATTTCGGCCCAGTCCTGCGACTCGGTGCCTCCGGCGCCGGGATGGATGGTGATGATCGCGTTCTTGCGATCGTGCTCGCCGCCGAGCATCTTTTTGGTCTCCCCCGCCTCGACTTCCGCAGCGAGCTCGTCGAGCCCGCGCGCGAGATCTTCGAGGACAGGTTCCCCCGCCTGCAACCACTCGACGAGCACCGCGATGTCGTCCACGCGTGCTTTCAGCGAGTCCCGCAGCTTCGCGTCGTCCTCCAGGCGGCGGCGGCGCTGCAGCAGTTTCTGCGCGCCGGCCTGGTCCTTCCAGAAGTCCGGATCGGAAACGCGCTGTTCTATCTTCGCGAGTTCGTCGGAGGGGCGAGCGGCGTCAAAGATAGCTCCGCAGATCGGACGCGCGCTTGGCGAGATCCTGATACCGGCGGAGCTGCTCGTCTAACTGGATGGCGGCCATAACGTATCGAGATTCGAGGTTCGAGGACCGGCTTCTATCTTAGCTTGCGGCGGGCGGCCACGACGGCAGCTATTGTGAAAGCGACAGCCATCCATCCCGCCACATCGCCGATTCGACTGTAAATGGTCCGTTCCGTGATGAATCGCACGTCTTCGGCCATCACGGCGCTCTGGAACATGTTCGATTTCTGCAGGACGCGTCCGTACGGATCGACGAAGCCGCTGATCCCCGTGTTCGCGGCGCGCGCGAGATAGCGTCCCTCCTCGATCGTGCGCAGCGACGCTTGTTCCCAGTGCTGGTACGCGGCCGACGACCAGCCGTACCACGCGTCGTTCGTAATCGTCGTGAGCAGCTCGCTGCCGTGCGACACGAACTCGCGAATCAGACTGGAGTAGATCACTTCGTAGCAGATCGCCGTGCTCGCCGCGTGGCCGGCGACGGGCAGGACGACAGCCTGCGTCCCAGGCGTAAAGGGGGACATGTCTCCGACAGCGGAGATGATCGGGCCTACAAAAGACAGCAACCGGCTGAACGGCACATATTCGCCGAAGGGTACGAGGTGGATCTTTCTATAGATCGCCGCGGTCGATCCGTCGGGCTGAATGAGATACGCGGCATTGTAGCTGCGCGTCTCCGGTTTCGGCTGCGCGACGGGACGAACCGGTTCGACCTGGTCGCTGCCGACGAGGATCGTGACGTGCGCTTCGCGGGCGAGCCGGCGGATCGATTCTCCGCGCGCGAGATCTGCCTCGTACGGCAGCGGCGTCGCCGACTCCGGCCACAGAATGAACTGCGCGTGGCGCCCGATCGCTTCGCGCGTCATGTTGATATACCGCTGCATGATCGCGTCGCGCATCGCCGGATCCCATTTCTGATCCTGCAGGATGTTCCCCTGCAGCACCGCGACGCGGATCCCCGATCCCGACGACAGCAGCGAACCGCGCGCGACGCGGAACGTTCCCCACACGCTCGTTGCGAGGATCACGGCCGCGACGATGGCCGCCACGCGCCAGCGGCGCCGGGATCGTTCCACTGCGGCGTACGCGGCGGCGGCGCTCACCAGCGCGACGAGTCCGGAGAGCCCGTAGACGCCGACGACGCTTGCGATCTGCGCGACCGGCAGCACCGTCGCCTGGCTGTAGCCGAGAAGCTCCCACGGGAATCCGTCCAGCACGTAGGTGCGCCCCATTTCCGTCGCGACCCAGATCGCAGGCGCTGCCAGCAGCCAGCTCCTTCCGAAGGCGCGCAACAACCGCGCCTGGATGATGGCGAACACCGCGGGAAACAGCGAGAGGTACGCGATGAGGAGCGCCGCGGCGATCGTTGCGAGCGCCTTATTCAGGCCGCCGAACGTGGTCATCGTCTCGACCAGCCAGTAAAGCGTTCCGGAGAAGTAGACCACGCCCGTGACAAGGCCGAGCAGGAACGCGCGGCGTGACCCTGTCGGGCGTTGAGCGATCGCGGCGAGCAGCGGCGCGAGTGCGATCCACGCGAGGGCCGGGTGACCGAACTTCGGAAAGCTCAGCGCGAGCAGCGCGCCGGAAAGGAGCGCGAGGACGAAATCCAAGCGAGTGTCAGCGGGAGCGAACGAGCGGCTTGTACTGCTCGTCCTTCTCGAGCCGGCGCGAGGCCTGCTCGGCGTCGTTCCTGTCGGCGTAGCCGCCAACCTGGACGCGGTAGATGCGTGGCGCGCCCTCCGGAGGATCGAGCACGAACGCGGGATAACCTTTCGCCGCGAGCCGCCTGGCGATCGCAGTTGCGCCAGCGCGATCCTGCAGCGAGATCACCTGGACGATCCATGCACCGGGGCGGCCGGTGCTGGCGGCCGTGGCCGGCTTCGGCTCGGGCTTCGCCGGTTCCGCCGGCGGCGGCGTTGCGACGCGCGGCGACGGTTGCTCCGCGGGAGGCTTGAGCTTCTCGGCTGGCGCCGAGTCAGACTGCAGGCGCTTCGCGTAACTCAGCTCGTCTTCAGGTTCCGGTGCAGGCGCCGGCGGTTCGGCGGCGGGCGGGCCGCTCGACGCGACTGGCTGCGATGGTGTCGAGGCGGCCTGAGGCGCTGCGGCCGACGTGAGCGCGTCCGTCGAATCCGCCGACGCCACGCGATCGCCCTTGACCTCGCGTCCAATCTTCACACCGAGCAGGAAGACCGCCACCAGGATCAGCGTGGTCGCCATAAACGCGAACACGAGCTGCTTCCCCGAGAGCTGGATCTCGTGAAAGCCGTCGTCCGCGTCGTGGTGTGAGAGTTCGGTCACGTCAGAGCTTGGGTTTGAGCAGGTTCAACAATTCGATCGGCAGCGGGAAGATGATGGTCGAGTTCTTCTCCGAGGCGATCTCGGTGAGTGTCTGGAGATAGCGCAGCGTGATCGTCATCGGTTCGACCGCCATGGCGGTTGCCGCGGACGCGAGCTTCTCCGATGCTTCGAGCTCACCGGCTGCGTGAATGATCTTAGCACGCTTCTCGCGCTCGGCTTCCGCCTGCTTGGCCATCGCGCGCTGCATGTCTGGCGGCAGATCGACGTGCTTGACCTCCACCGACGACACTTTGATCCCCCATGGGTCGGTGTGCAGGTCGAGGATCTGCTGCAGCTGGGCGTTGAGCCGCTCGCGCTCCGACAGCAGGTCGTCGAGCTCGACCTGTCCGAGCACGCTGCGCAGCGTCGTCTGCGCCAGCTGCGACGTTGCGTAGTGATAGCTCTCGACCTCTACGATCGCGCGTCGCGGATCCATGACGCGGAAGTACACGACCGCGTTCACCTTGACCGAGACGTTGTCGCGCGTGATGACGTCCTGCGGCGGAACGTCCATGACGATCGTGCGCAGGCTCACCCGCGCCATTCGATCGATCGGCGCGAATACGAGGATCACGCCGGGCCCTTTTGGCTGGTCGAGCAGCTTGCCGAGCCGGAATATCACCGCCCTTTCGTACTCGTTCAGGATCTTGATCGAGCTCAGGAGGTAGAACGCGAGGATGACGACGATGATGAGAATCGGTGAAATCAGCACAAGGCCTCCATCCGCATTACGCGCGCCTGACCGTCAGCAGCAACCCCTTCACGCCCGTGACGATCACGAGATCGCCGGCGTGAATGGATTCCGCAGCGGTCGCCGTCCAGATCTCGCCGTGGGTCGCGACGCGTCCCGTGCCGCCTGGGACAATCGCCGTGAGGGCCTGTCCGGTTGCGAGCAGCATACCGCTTTCACCCGTGACCGCGGGCCTGCGCTGGGCCTGCACGCCGAGGCGCACCAGGAACAGGAGGATGCCCGCCAGCGTGAGCGTCACGGGCAGGATCAGCCGGAGGCCGATCTGCATCTCCGGCAGCGGCGAATCGAACAGCATCAGCGAGCCGAAAAGGAGGCTGGCTATACCGCCTACCCCGAGCACCCCGTGGCTCGTGACCTTGACTTCGAGGACGAGAAGCATGAAGCCAAGCATGATCAGGAGCACGCCGGCGTAGCTGACAGGCAGGACCTGCAGTGCGAAGAACGCGAGCAGCAGCGCGATGCCGCCGGCGACACCCGGAACTACGGCGCCGGGGCTCCATAGCTCGATCGTCAATCCAAGCGTCCCGAGCGTCAGCAGCAGATACGCGATTTGCGGGTGTGCAATCGCACTGAGAATCTGCTGCGGCAGGGTCATCTCGATCTTGCGGACGTCGGCGTTGGCGAGCTTCAGCGTGACGGTGCTGCCGTTGAAGCGGCGGATCGATCGGCCATCGAGCTTGCGCACCAGGTCGCCCACGTCGGACGCGATGATGTCGATCAATGGCGGCGACGCCGTGGACGCCTCCTGCTCGGTGAACGAGCGGCTCTCGGTGACCGCCTGCTCGACGAGCGAGACGTTCCTGCCGCGCTGTGCCGCGAGCGTCCGCGCGTACGCGGCCGTGTCGGATGCCATCTTCTTCGCCATCACCTCATCGATCTTCTCGCCGTTGCCGGCAACCGGGTGCGCCGCGCCGATGTGCGTCCCTGGCGCCATGGCGGCCACGTCAGCGGTGATGGTGATGAGAAAGCCGGCGGATGCCGCGCGATAACCGGCCGGGCCGACGAATACGGCGACCGGCGTCTTCGCCGCGATGATCGCGTTGTTGATGTCGCGGGTCGAATCGAGCAGGCCGCCGGGCGTGTGCAGGGTGAAGACGATCAGCGCCGCCCCCTCTGCATCCGCGCGAGCGATTGCCGATCGCATGAACTCCGAGGTGACCGGGTGGATGATTCCATCCACCGTTGCCGTATCGACAATGGGGGCACGATCAGCCGCGGCGAGCGTCGCGCCGCAGGCGACCAACCCGACGAAGACGAGCACGCGTAGTCGCACCATTACTGGCCTCCGCGTTCTATTTTCTCAAGGAGGGTCCGGGCTTCAGATGACAAGGGATCGAGGAAGACTGCTTTCTGCGCGTGCACCTTGGCGGCGGGAAGGTCTTTCAAGCGCAGGTACGCGTCCGCGAGGGCGGTGCGCGCCGCGGCCGTGTCACGGCTCCAGATGGAAATCTTCAGCGCGGCGACCGCTTCGCGAGGCCGCCCGGCCCGCAAGTGGATCCGCCCGAGCAGCAGGTGCGCCTCCGCTTCGTACGGCGACAGGAAGATCGCGCGGCGCAGCTCTCCTACTGCTTCTCGATCCTGCTCCGCGTCGAACAACCTGCGTCCGCGGTCGAGGTGAAACTGCGCAAGGGCACGCTGATCGCGCTGCGCGGTGCTGACGATCGCCTGGTCCACGCCGCTGGCACGCCACGATTCGAGATCCTGCTCGATGCGCGCGAGGCCGCGCGGCAGCTCCCGCCTGGCCGTCGCATCCGCATAGCTGGACGAGAGTTGCGCGGCAAGCTCGCGCTCGCGACCCGCTTCGACAGTGTTGCCCGAAGCCTCGAGCGCAGACGCCAGCACGAAGTGCGCGTCCGCGTCGGTGGGATCACGTCGCAATGCTTCACGCAGCCAGTAGATCGCGCCCTGGGGATCGCGATCCAGCGCGTACGCATAACCAAGATTGAACAGCACATCTGCGGCGTCTGGCGCCAGCTCCGCGGACTTCGTAAAGAAGTACACGGGCTTTCCGTCGTCAACCGACGCATTGCGGCGGAGCTGGACGACACCGATGTTGTTGAGGATTGTCGCGGCCGGCGCGGCCGCCTGCAGTTCCTTGTAAAGTGTGAACGCCTCGTCGTACTGCTTCAACGAGATCAGCGACACGCCGGAGAGAAAACGCGCGCGGCGCGCATTCGGCGACGTCGCGGGAATGCCGCGGACCGCGGTCAGCGCCGCTGCATAATCGCCCTGCGACGTCTTGACCTCCCACAGCGCAAGGCGCGCCCGCTCGTACGCGGGATCGAGTTTCATCGCCCCTTCGAGAAACGCCGCGCGGCTCGCGGGCTGTTCGGCGAGGAGTCCTTTGACGTACTTCTCGAACGCCTGGAGCGATGGCGTCGCGGCTGCCGCGACTTCCGGGCCGCCCGGCACCGCCCGACGGCCGACCTTCCGGACGACTGCGAAGAAGTCAGCCAGACTGCCGCGCTCGACGATCTCCGAGTCGGCGCGCCCCACGTCGATGCGGATGTGCCGCGCCCGCACGGTCAGCGCGTCGCCGTCAACATCCACTTCTCCGACAATCACCTGCGCGGCGCCCACGATCTCGCCGACCTTGATTACCGTCGCGCGGCTGAGCACCGCCGTGGGTGGCAGATGCAGTTGCTCGTACGCGCGCTCGCGGACCGGCCGCGTGATCGCGCCGAGGCCGCGCGCGTTGATGTCGTCGGCCACCAGGAGCGCGACCGCTTCGCCGAGCCAGTACGTGCGGCCATCGCGCGCGGACGTTTCGAAGGGAACGACGAGGATGCGGGGTGCGGGAAGCGCCGGCACCGCGGGTTGCGTGCGCACCGGCGCCGGGCCCAGGGCCAGCGCGGCGCACACGAGCGCGGCAATCATGCCGCGACCGCGCGGTCCGTCGCGCGGCCCGAAAGGGTCACTGACAACTGGCAGCCACGCGTCGCGCCGGAGGCGCGGCACTCGGCGACGCGCGCGTCCGCCGTCACGTCGAACAGCTTGAGCACGCCGGCAATCGCCGAGGCGTAGAAGCCGCACAGCGGCTCGACCGTGGTCTCGCGAACCTCACAGAACAGCGATCCGCGCAGGTCCACGGTGACGACGCCACGTTTGACGCGGGTGATCGCGCGGGAACTCGGATACGTCGCCTTCACGAGCGCCCGCGCCGTGCGCAGCGCCGCGCGCGCGCGCAGCCCCGCGGGAAGCGCGCGAACGATCCGGCGTTCGAACGCGGGCACGTTCTCGAAAGTCCATGCCGCGGCGTACTCCCCCGCGCGCTGCGTGATGAGCGCGTAGGCGTGCCCCTCGGTCCGCAGAAAGCTCAGGACGGCAGTCAGCGGCGCCAGGCCGATGGTCCCTTCGCGGAGACCGGCGACGTTCAGCCAGTTCTCGTAGAACTCGAGCCGCGTCGGCAGCAGGTCCGCAATGGCCTGGTGCAGACTCGCTACGAGTACTCTTCCGATTCTGGCTTCACTCATAACGGCCGTGGTAAGGTCGAGCGTGGAACTCGGCGTCTCGGCGGCCATCCTTGCCGGAGGCCGCGCGCGGCGGTTCGGCGGCGCCGACAAGGCGTCGCTGCCCGTCGGACGCGCGCGCATCATCGATCGTCAGCTCGCAGCGCTCTCGGCCGTGGCGGACGATATTCGGATCGTCGCCAACGACATGGACCGGTACGCCGCCATCGGCGTTCGGGTGATTCCGGACGCGATCGCGGGCGCCGGGCCGCTCGGCGGCATTTATTCCGCGCTGCTCGACGCGCGGCACGATCGCGTCGTCGTGCTCGCCTGCGATCTTCCGTTTGTCACGGCGGCACTGCTCCAGCGCCTCGTGGCGGAGCTCGGGTCCGGCGAGGAGATTGATGCGGTGGTTCCCCGCTCCGCGCGCGGGCTGGAATCGCTCTGTGCCGTTTACAGCCGGCGATGCGCCGCTGCGGCGCGAGCGCGCATCGAGCGCGGAGCGCTCCAGGTTACCGGGCTGCTGGACGACGTGCGTGTCCGCGTGCTGCAAGGGGACGCGCTGGCGCCGTACGACGCCGGAGCGTTGTTCGAGAACGTCAACACGCCGCATGATCACGAACGCGCGAGGGGCTGGGTTGAACTGAATGAGAAACCGTTCGAAGATCCTATCACGGAATAACTTACAGTGATTCTTCCCGTCCACCAGCTCGTTCGCTCGCGCATGGGCGAAACCGTTGGCCGCCTGTATAGCCTGCCCGCTGACGATCCCGCGATCGCCGAGATGTCGCTGGAAACACCGCCACGACGGGCGCTTGGCGACATCGCGGTGCCGATCGCCTTTACACTCGCGCGCCGCCTCCGCAAGGCCCCACGTGCGATCGCGCAGGAACTCGCGGGCGCGCTCGGGTCGATTGAAGGGGTCTCGCGTGTAGAGGCGGCGCCTAACGGGTACCTCAATCTGTTCCTTGACAGAGCCTATTGGCTTCAACGCTGGCTGTCCTTCCGCCTGAAGGCGGAAGCTACACGGCAATTGAAAGAGAAGACGATCGTTGAGCATACGGCTATCAATCCGAACAAGGCCGCGCACATTGGGCATCTGCGGAATGCCACGACGGGGGATGCGTTCGGGCGGCTGCTCCGCTTCCAGGGGCGCGACGTCGAGATCCAGAATTACATCGATGACACGGGCGTCCAGGTTGCGGACGTCGTCGTCGGCTTTCGCGAGCTCGAGAAGAAATCGCTGGACGAGGTCCGCGCGATCGCGGATTCGACGCGCTTCGACTACTACTGCTGGGACCTCTACGCCAAGGTCACCGAATGGTATGGGGGAGACAAGGAGCGGCTGAAGATCCGCAGCGCGGCGCTGCACGCGATCGAGCGCGGCGGCAACGACACCGCCACGATGGGCGCGTTCATCGCCGACCGCATCGTCCGATGTCACCTCGAGACCATGAGGCGATTGAATATCCGCTACGACCTGCTCACCTGGGAGGGGGACATCCTGCGCCTGCACTTCTGGGTGCACGCGTTCGAGTTTCTCAAGCAGACGGGGGACGTGTATCTACAGACGGAAGGCAAACTCGCCGGCTGCTGGGTAATGAGGATAGACGAGAAGACGGAAGACGAGAAGACGGAAGACGAGAAGACGGAAGACGAAAAGACGGAAGACGAAAAGAAGGAAGACGAAAAGAAGGAAGAAGGAAAAGAAGAACGAAAAGAAGAAGGAAAACAAAAAGAAGAGCAGAAAGAGAAAGTCATCGTGCGATCCGACGGGACGGTGACGTACGTCGGGAAGGACATGGCGTACCAGATGTGGAAGTTCGGCGTACTCGGGAAGGACTTCTACTATCGCGTCTTCCAGGAACAGCCCGATGGCCGGCTGCTCTTTTCGACGACATCAGATCCTGCCGCGGATGTTGCGTCGCATCCGCAGTTCGGACGCGCGGCGATGGTCTGCAACGTCATCGACACGCGGCAGGCATATCTGCAGAAGCTGCTCAAGCAGGCGCTCGCCGCATTGGGATTCGAGGAACAGGCGCGGCGATCGGTGCACTATTCCTACGAGATGGTCGCGCTGACGCACAACACGGCGCGCGAGCTCGGGTACGACGCGACGGAAGATGGCGGCAAGCCGTTCGTCGAAGTGTCGGGGCGTAAGGGCCTCGGCGTGAAGGCCGACGACCTGATCGACCAGATGACCGAGAAGGCGGCGGTGGAAGTCGCGAAACGCAACGCCGACTTCAGTCCTGACGAAGTCCGTCGTACCGCGGAGATGATCGCAATCGCCGCGGTCCGCTACTTCATGGTCAAGTTCTCGCGCGGAAAGGTGATCGCCTTCGACATCGACGAGGCGCTCAGCTTCGAAGGAGAAAGCGGCCCGTACCTGCAGTACGCCGTCGTCCGCGCGAACAACATTTTCGCTAAATTGAAAGATCGCGAGGGTGTGGACGCTGCGGCGGTCATTGACGCGCTGCCGTCGCTCGCGACGGACGCGATTGCCGACGGCAGCGACGACTCGCACGAATTGTGGGGGCTGGTGCTCGAAGCGGCGCGGCTCGACGATGTTGTGGAGCAGGCGGTGCGGACCCTGGAACTGTCTGTCGTCGCCAAGTATGCGTTCGGCCTCGCGCAGCAGTTCAACGGCTTCTATCACGCATATCCTGTCCTGAAGGAAGAGCGCGCCGACGTCCGCACGTGGCGGGCCGCGGCGATCGCGTATTACCGCGGACAACTCACGCAGGCCCTCGACCTGATGGGATGCTCCGTGCCGGAGCGGATGTAGGGGCCGGTGCGCAGATGACAAAGCCCGTGATTGGAATCACGCCCTGTTCGCGCGTCGATGACTACGTCGAGTCGGTGAAACGTGCCGGAGGCAAGCCGCGCGTCTTGAAGAACACGGACGATCCGGCGAAGGTCGTCGCCGAGGTGGATGGCGTACTCCTGACGGGCGGCCTCGACGTCGACCCCGCGCTCTACGGCGAAACGCCGCACCAGGCGACCGCGATCGCGCCCGAGCGGGATCGATTCGAGATCCCGCTGTCAAAGGCCGCGGTCGCGGCGGATGTGCCGCTCTTTGCCATATGCCGCGGCGTGCAGGTGCTGAACGTGGCGGCGGGCGGATCGCTGGTGCAGGACATTCCTACGGCCGTGACGTCGGATCTGAATCACTCGATCGACGTCCCCAAGAACCACGTCGCCCATACGGTCCGCGTGACGCCAGGCACACGACTCGCGCAGGCGCTCGGATCGAGCGCGAATCTCGAGACCTGCGCGGTGAACAGCCGCCACCACCAGTCGGTCGCACGCGTCGCTCCCGCCTTCGTCACCTCCGCCGTGTCGCCCGACGGGGTGGTCGAAGCAATCGAGCGCCCGGACGCGACGTTCTGCGTCGGCGTGCAGTGGCATCCGGAGAATTTCTGGCGGACGGGAGAATTCGGCGGCCTGTTCGAGCGGTTCGTCGAGGCAGCACGTTCCAGACGACCGCGCCCCTGAACGTCGGGCGAGGCTGATCTTCATCGACCCGCCGCGCGGCTTCCGCGTGGCCGTCATGCCCGTCGCCGGGCCGCCGAATCCGCACGGCGGGAAATCGTTTCGGCTTGTACGCTCGCGCACTGCGTGCGCTCGACGCCGCGGCGAGTAGGGATGCGCTTCAGCAGCTTCTGCCAGGTGTACTGCACCGCCACGGGTGCACAGTGACGGCACGGATCACAGGGACCAGACTGGCCGCGAGAATCGCCTCGCCGATTCCCGGCTTCGCCTTGCGCTCGCCGTGCTCCACGGCGTCCGTCGCCGGGCATGACGGCCACGCGCGCCGCGCGAGATCGATTCCCGTGGGTCCGGCCGAAGTGCACGCGTGATCGCCGACGGATGTTTCGCGAAGCAATCCCTGCGGAGCAGGCCGCGCAGCGATCTGGAAAATGCTGCGGAGGGGCTGAAGTCCGCGTGGGGTGACGTAGTTGGGGCCCACGCTGCCGCCGACAAATCCCCGCAGCAGCGTTTTTCCGGCCTGCGTAGCCGGGATTGCGCAGCGAAACGTCCGCCGGCCACGCGCATTTTCATCAACACACCTAGAAGCGGCAGTTCGGTGAAGACCAGTAGCAAAACCACGCTCCTACGAATCTGCGCGCAGGCGTGTGAAGACGGCCAGGGCCTCGACGTGCGGTGTATTGGGAAAGAGATCGAATGCGCGCAGCGAGTGCAGCCGGTAGCCGGCATCGAGTAGACGCCGCGCGTCGCGCGCCAGCGTCGGCGGATCGCAGGAGACGTAGACGAGCCGCGCCGGTGAGAGACGCACGATTGTTTCGGTTGCTTCCTTTGACAGTCCTGTCCGTGGCGGATCGATGATCGCTGTCGCTGGCGGCGCCTGGCGTCGTGAGGCGAGATAAGCTTCGACGCTTCCGACACGCGCGTCGAGTCCGGTTGCGTGCGCGCGCGCGTTCTCGCGCAGATCGGATCCGCTCGTTCGATCCCCTTCGACAGCGGTGACCTCGAGACGTCCCATCGCGGCGAGCGCCACCGAGAACAGTCCGACGCCGGCGTACAGGTCGAGTACTTCGCCAGAGTCCGGCGTCGCGTCGGCGACGGCGTTGACCAGCGACGCGAGCAGGTAGCGATTGCCCTGGAAGAAACTCTCGGCGTGCCGCTGCAGCGTTCCTTCAGTCACGCGCCCCGCGGTCACGTCCGCAAGCGTGTCGGTGACGACCGGAGTACCCGCGACGACGGGCTGCCCCGTCTTCAGGTCCTGGGTGCTGATCCCTCGCAGACCCGCGGCAGTCATCGCACTTGTCAGCACCAGCTCGGAGAGCTGCGCGCCCGGCGTGTGTTCCACGTGCGCCGCACGCTCGCTGCCGGGCATGTTCTCGGTTACGGCAATGGATGCGACGGCGCCGGGCGCCGCCTCGTGCAGCGCAGCGGCCAGCGTGACGACGGAGGTCACGGCCTCGCTGCGAAGCTGCTTCGTCGGCGCCGCGTCGCACAACTGATGCGTGCCCTCGCGAAAAAAGCCCGCACGCGCGCCGTGGACGTGAAAACGCGCGCGCAAGCGGTAGCCCTCTTCAGGCGAGCCGGCGACGTCAACCGGTTGTTCGATCGGATACTTGCCGAGCCGTGCGAACGCATCGCGAATCACGTCGGACTTGATCGCAAGCTGTCTCGCGTAGGCGATGTGCGAGTAGAGCGCGCCCCCGCAGAGCGGATCCGCGGCTGCGGCTCGACGGTCCGGCGACGCGTCCAGCACCTCGCGTGTCATCGCATACGCCATCCGCTTTTCCGCCCGCTCGATCCAGGCGACGACACGCTCGCCGGGAATGGCGCCCCGCACGAGCACCACTTGTCCGAGATGGCGCGCGATCATGCGGCCGCCAGACGCGGGCTTCTCGACCGTGAGCTCGACCGCCTGACCCTCGACGAGGCTCATGACTTATCGCTCATGCCTCATGACGGGAAGACCCGCGGCGTCGCGGACGAGCCGATCGAACGCCGCGTCGATCGCACGATCGCGCGCGTCCGCGGGCATGCGAGCGGCGAAGGGCGCGATCTCCGCCTCGGCTGCCGCGCGCAGTTCTGCGCTTCGCGGCGCATCGAGTTCGGCGCGCGCGGCGCCCATCAGATCGCGATCGAGCGCCTCGAGACGCTCCAGGATCTGCGCGCGCGCATCTCCTCTCGCCTGCTTCGCCGTCGCACGCAGGCGATCCAGTTCGCGGACGGCCGTGTCGACTCGCGCATCGAACGCCGCCGAAAGCCTGCCGCCGCGCAGCGTCGTCAGGCGCGCGATCAAGCGATCGAGATGTGCCGGAAGCGAATCGGACTTCGGCGTCGACGCGTCGTCCATACCTTCTCCGTCGAGCCGTGTCACCCCGACGGCGCGACGCCAATCGTCGAACAGCGAAAGAATGTCCGCCTCGCAGAACTCGATACGGACCGGCCGGCGCCGCGATCCTTTTGCGTAGTAACGCTCGCAGTACTGGTCGATGCCGCGGAAGGCGACGGCAAGCGGGACGCCCTGCGCGGCCCAGCCCGTTACCTGCTCGAACGCGGGGCCGACGATGCGAATGAGATGACCTTCGTTCTTCCGGCAGAGATACGTTTCGATCTGCCGGCAGTACTCGGCGGGATCGATCATTGGCGAGTGACGATTGCGGACTGAAGATTCACGGATTGACGATTACTCGATTGTAGATTGACGGATTGGTGATTGCCGACGGGAGGCCAATCTCCAGTCGACAATGCGTCACTCGGCAATCTCCAATTCGCCAATTCATTAATCGGCAGTCTGCAGTCGCCATTCATCAATGATTGCGTTGCCAAATCAGGCGCAAGCCGTCAAGGGTGAGGTTTTGATCGACGTGCTGAATTGCGGCGCTCTCGCCGGAGATGACCTCCGCGAGGCCGCCGGTTGCGATCACGATGGCGCGATCGCCCGCTTCCAGTGCGGCGCGCATCCGGCGCACGAGGCCGTCGACCATCTCGACATAGCCGAAGAACAGGCCTGACTGCATCGCGTTGACCGTGTTCTGGCCGATTACCGACGCGGGCTTGCGCACGTCAACTCGTGGCAGGCGCGCCGCGCGCTGGAAGAGCGCTTCGGCGGAAATGTTGATGCCGGGACAGATGACGCCGCCGAGGTATTCACCCGCCGCCGAAATCACGTCGAACGTCGTCCCGGTGCCGAAGTCGACGACGATGAGAGGCGCGCCCGCCGTCCTGCCGTACTTCTCCCACGCGGCGACGGCGTTCACGATGCGGTCCGCGCCCACGTCACCAACCGGCGAGTAATGCACCGGCATGCCGGCGTTCGTGGCGTCGACGATGAGCGCCGTGTGCGAGAAGTAGCGCTCGCACATTTCTTCCATGGGGCGCGTCAGCGGCGGCACCACCGACGCGACCGCGATACCGTCGACGGTTCCGATCGGGACGTGCACCTGTTCGAAGAGCCGCGTGACGAAGATGCCGAGTTCGTCGGCGGTGCGTTCGCGCAGGGCGGCGAGGCGCCAGCTATGCACCAGGCGATCGCCGTCGAAGACGCCGATCGTCACGTTCGTGTTGCCGACGTCGATGGCTAGCAGCATGGGCTACAACCAGCGTACCTCACCTGCGATGATGCGCGCGACACCGCCAGGCGTCCGGGCGAGGAGCGCGCCGTCTTCCGCGAGTCCGGCGGTGATGCCGGTCTGCGCGCCGTGCGGGCCGTCCCATTCGATCGTCTCGCCGCGCGCCGAGGGAGCCAGCGACGTCCAGCGCGCCAGCAGCGCGTGCGGACCCTCTGTTTCCACGAGCGTCACCGTTCCGTTCAACGAGGCGAGGATCTGGGCGAGCACCAGGCCCATGTCCACGTCGCGCCCGAGTTCGGTCTCGATCGACGTCGCGCGATCGGCGAGCTCCGGCGGAAACGACGCGCGCCGCAGGTTGATGCCCATGCCGAGCACGATGTGCTGCACTCCCTCGGGTCCGGACGATGCCTCGGCGAGAATGCCGGCAATCTTCCGTCGCGCGCGGAAGCCCGCGCCGCTGACGGACACGATGTCGTTCGGCCATTTGATCTGGACCGGCAGTCCCGTCGCAGAGCGGATCCCCTCGGCGACCGCGACGCCACCGGCGAGGGTGATCCATGGCGCAAGCAGACGTCGCCGAACGATCGTCGAGATGTAGAGGCCTGCGCCTGGAGGCGAGAACCACGTCCGGCCGAGCCGCCCGCGCCCCGCCGTCTGCGCGCCCGCCACGAACGTCGTCCCCTCGGGCTCGCCGCGCTCGGCCGCCGCCGCGGCGAGGTCGTTGGTCGAGGCGACTTCGGCCGCATAGAACAGCCGTGCGCCGAACGCACCGCGCTCGGCGACAGTTGCCGCTAGCGCCGCAGACAATTCATCTGGCAACACGCAGAACACGGAGACAATTCTCGTAGGGGCGGTTCGCGAACCGCCCCTACTCTGGCTCGAGCTCGAAACTGAGATCCGCGGCGGGCGCGGAGTGTGTGAGCGCGCCGACGGAGACGTAGTTGGCGCCGGTCTTCGCGAGCTCGGGGATGCGTTCGATCGTGACGCCGCCGGAGAGCTCGATTTTCGCGCGGCCGCCGACGCGCTTGACGCCTTCGCGAATCGTCTCGATCGGAAGATTGTCGAACAGGATGATGTCGGCGCCCGCGGCGATCGCCTCGTCGATCTGATCGAGGCTCTGCGCCTCGACTTCGATCGGCATCTCGGGATCCGCGTCTTTCATCCGCTTCACGGCCTCGCGCACCCCGCCGGCCAGGCGGATGTGGTTGTCCTTGATCAAGACCCCGTCGTCCAACCCCGCGCGATGGTTCGTACCTGCGCCGGCGCGGACTGCGTACTTTTCGAGTGCGCGCAGCGTCGGCGTGGTCTTGCGCGTGTCGAGGACGATGATCGAGCCCCCGGTGGCCTCGACGAACTGCCGCGTGATCGTCGCGATCCCGGAGAGCCTCTGAAGGAAGTTCAGAGCGGTGCGTTCCGCAGTGAGCATAGCCGCGGCACGGCCGCGTACTTCCGCGACGACGTCGCCGCCGTGGCAGCGATCCCCCTCCTTGGCTTTGCGCTCGAATACGCATCCGGGATCGAGCTGGGCGAACGTTTCAGCGGCGACGTCGAGACCGGCGATGACGCAGGGACATTTCGCGAGGATGCTGCCGCGCGCGCGCAAGTCCGCCGGGACGGTTGCCTCCGTCGTCACGTCCCCCCACCCCAAATCTTCCGCGAGGGCACGCCGCACGACCTCGCGGTACAGCGCAGGATCCAGCGGCTGGAAGGGTACGGTCCTCATTTCTTTGCCCGGGGGGCTTCGCCCCCGCGGTCCCCCCTACACGCTCGCTCGCGGGCGCCCGCTTCGCTGCCCGCTGCGCTCGCGTGGCTCGCTCGCTGCGCTCGCTCGCTCCGGACGAGAAGCACCGCAGTCATGCGCTGCGCTCCTGCGGTGGCTCCGGCGCTGCGAGCTGCACCGTCACGTGCAGCGCTTCGCCGGCCTCCACGATCAGTTCCTGGATCAATCCGGATGCGCGCAGGTCGGCTTCGGCTTTCGACAGCAACGCGCGATCGGATTCCGGCAGCCGGACGACGGCGCGCGCGACGGCGGTTTTCAGCGGCCGCTGTTCTTCGCTCTTTTTCTTGCGAATCTCGCCGAGGATCGCCGCGGCGAGCTCCAGCGTCCGTGCGGCGTCCGCGTCCTCGCCGCCCGCGACGTCAAAGAGCTCCTGTGCCGTGGGCCATGGCGCGGCGTGTACGGAACCTGGACGCCACCACGACCAGACTTCCTCGGTCACGAACGGCAGGTAGGGCGCGAAGAGGCGCAGCAACCCAGAGAGCGCGTTGAGCAGCGCGGAATTCGCGGATCCCGCGGCGGCGGCTCCCTGGTCACCATACCGGCGCGACTTCACGAGCTCGAGATAGTTGTCGCAGAAGAACCAGAACAGCGTCTCCGCCTTCTGCAGCACGCTCGCGTAGTTGTAGTCCTCGAGATCCTGTGTCGATTCCCGCACCAGCCTGCCGACCATCGTGAGCAGACCGCGATCGACGGGCTCGAACACGTCGCTCCTAGGCTCCGGATTCGCGAGCACGAACTTCGACGCGTTGAGCAGCTTGATCGCCAGCCGGCGGCCGACGCGCATCTGCCCCGTGTCGAATGCCGTGTCGGTACCCGGACGTCCGCTCGCGGCCCAGTAGCGCACGCCGTCGGCGCCGTGTTCCTCGAGAAGTCCCATCGGCGTCACGACGTTGCCCTTGGACTTCGACATCTTCTTCCGATCCGGATCGAGGACCCATCCGGAAATCGCGGCGTTCGCCCACGGAAGGGATCCGAATTCGAGATGGGCGCGAAGGACCGTCGAGAACAGCCAGGTACGGATGATGTCGTGCGCCTGCGGGCGCACGTCCATCGGGAACACGCGCGCGAAGAGATCCGGATCCTCCAGCCACCGCCCGGCGATCTGCGGCGTGAGCGATGACGTCGCCCACGTGTCCATGACGTCAGGATCGCCGCTGAAGCCACCCGGCCGATCGCGCTGATCGACGCGGTATCCGGCCGGCACAGCGGTGGATGGATCGAGAGGCAGCTGATCTTCCGAGGGGACGATTGCATTTGCGTAATCGCGGCTGCCGTCCTCGAGCACCGGATACCAGACCGGGAACGGCACGCCGAAGAACCGCTGCCGGCTCACGCACCAGTCTCCGTTCAGACCGTTGATCCAGTTTTCGAGCCGTGTCTGCATGTACGCGGGATGCCAGTGCAGCTCCCGCGCGCGCTCGAGCAGCACGTCCCGGAACTGCAGCGTCTTGATGAACCACTGCCGGCTCGTGACGATCTCGACGGGACGATCCCCTTTCTCGTAGAACTTCACCGCGTGCGTGATCGGGCGCGGCTCGCCGATGAGATCGCCGCTCTCCTTCAGAAGCTCCACGATCTTCGCGCGGGCCTTCGCGGCCGAGAGATTCGCAAGCTGATCGTAGGCCTGCTGCGCGCGTGGCGCGTCGGTCGATTCCCATCCGGCGCTGCCCCACGCGATCGGCTTCAGGGCGCCGTTCGGCTGGATGATCGCGCGAACGGGCAACGAGAGCGCACGCCACCAGATCACGTCGGTGACGTCGCCGAACGTGCAGATCATCGCGATGCCGGATCCCTTCTCCGGCTCCGCGAGCTCGTGCGGGCGTATGGGCACGCGCACGCCGAACAGCGGCGTGATGGCGTCGGTGCCGAACAGCGGCTTGTAGCGCTCGTCGTCGGGGTGCGCGACGAGCGCAACGCAGGCTGGAATCAACTCCGGCCGCGTCGTTTCGATCGCCACCTTCCGTCGATCGTTGGCGAGCGCGAACTCGATGCGGTGATATGCGCCTGGCTGTTCGCGATCCTCGAGCTCCGCCTGTGCGACAGCAGTGCGGAAGTCGACGTCCCATAACGTCGGCGCCTCGAGCTGATAGGCGTGTCCCTGTTTGAACAGGCGCAGGAACGAGACCTGCGACACACGCTGCGCGCGCGCGCCGATGGTCGCGTACGTCATGTCCCAGTCCACCGACAGGCCGAGATAGCGCCACAGCGCCTCGAATGCCTTTTCGTCTTCGGCTGTCAGCCGCGTGCACAGCTCGATGAAATTCGGCCGCGATACCGAGATCGGCTGCTTGCCCGGCTTGTCAGGCGCCTGGAACGCGGGGTCGTACGGCAGCGATGGATCGCAGCGGACACCAAAGTAGTTCTGCACGCGCCGCTCCGTCGCCAGCCCGTTGTCGTCCCATCCCATCGGATAGAACACGGCCTTGCCGCGCATGCGCTGAAAGCGCGCGACGATGTCGGTGTGCGTGAAGGAGAAGACGTGTCCGACGTGAAGGGATCCGCTGACCGTGGGGGGCGGCGTGTCGACCGAGTAGACCTCTTCCCGCGGACGCGTGCGGTCGAAGCGGTAGACGCCCGTTTCTTCCCACGTGTGCATCCACTTCGGTTCGAGCCCTTCGAGCGCAGGCTTTTCCGGCACACGAACGGGATGATTCAGGTCGATACCGACGGGCATAACTGACGGATCTTACTCAATTACCCGCTCGCTTGATCCGTTCGATTTCCTCGCGGACGAGTTTTTCGGCGACGTCGAGGATCGTGGGACGTGACTGCTCGGTCAGCCGGGCGAGCACGCGCGCGGATACCGCTTCGATCATTTCGTCGGTAATCGGCGCAGGGGCCTGCGATCCGGGCGCGGGCGTGGCGGTCGTAGCTGCGGAAGGGGCGAGCCCGATCTTTTGTTCCGCGGCGAGCAGCGCGGCGAACGCATCAACGAGCGACGCGGGAAGCGGCGCGGCCTGTGGCGGCGCGGCCTGTGGCGGCGCTGCAGCCGGTGCGGGTGGTTGTGTCACCGGTGCAGGGGCGGCCTGGACCGGAACCGGGGGCGGCGCTGCAGCGACCGTGCGGGCCGCTGGCGCCACGGGCTCAATCGGCGCCGGACGCGAGGGATCCCCCATCAGATCTGGATCCCAGTCGGATAGCGCGTCGCCGGATGCTGAT
>DASPXV010000070.1:0-56863 GCA_035637115.1 Vicinamibacterales bacterium | reverse complement strand
CGATGCGCGGTCCGTCGACGAGCTCCGAGAGCACCGCGAGCGGATGCCTGCCCGAGAACAGCACGATGCCGCAGAACCTTGGGTTCGGCGGCCGCGGCCGCGGCGGACGAGGGCGCGGCGCAGCTGCGCCGCCGCCCCAGGACACCGCCTGCCCCGGCGTCGGGCGCGGACGCGGCGCCACGCCGAGCCCCGCGTGGGAGCCGAACATTGGTGGCTGCGAGTCGGGTTTCACGCTTCCCGATCCGACCAACGCGGACGTCGTCTACGCGAGCTGCTACGGCAACAAGGTGACGCGGTGGGACGCGCGCACCGGCACCGCGCGTTCGATCGAGCCGTGGATGGTGACGCTGGATTCACCGCCCAACGAAGCGAAGTATCGCTGCCACTGGACGTCCCCGATGGCCATCGATCCGTTCGACCCGAAGAACGTGTTGTACGGATGCCAGATGATCCTTAGAACGTCGAATGGCGGGCAGTCCTGGAAAGAGTTCAGTCCGGACCTCTCGACAAAAGATCCCTCGCGCGTGGCGTCGAACGGCGGACTTGTCGGCGACAACCTTGGACAGTACGACGGCGAGGTGGTCTGGTCGATCGAATACTCGAAGATCCAGCGCGGGCTGATCTGGGCCGGCACGAACGACGGCAAGCTCTGGTACACGAAGGATGATGGCGCGCACTGGAACGACGTCACGAAGAACTTCACGGATCTCCCGGTCTGGGGCGCGTTCAACGAAATCTGGCCGTCCACATTTGATCCCGCGGAAGCTTACGTCGCCGTGTCGTTCCACCTGATGGACGACCGCAAGCCCTACATCTATAAGACGACCGATTACGGCGCGACGTGGAAAAAGATCAACGGCAATATCCCGACGGGGCATCCGCTCGACTACGTGCTGTCGATGTCGGGCAACCCGAACCGCAAGGGGATGCTCTTTGCCGGGACCGCACGCGCGTTCTATTACTCGCTGGACGACGGCGGCACGTGGACGCGGTTCAAGGAAGGTCTTCCGCCGGCGCCGGTCAGCTGGATCACGGTGGAACCGCGCTTCCACGACGTCGTGATTTCGACATACGGGCGCGGGCTCTTCATCTTGCCGAACATCACGCTCTTCGAGCAGACCGGGCAGACGACGGCGCCGCCGCCCGGCACGTCGAGGCTGTACGACCCGGCGCCAATCTTCCGGCAGGCGCGGAGTGTCTTCATGCAGGCGAACCGCCCGCAGTTCCAGCTGGCGCTCGCGACCGCGCCTTCCGGGCCGGTCAAAATGGAAGTCCTCGACGCGGATGGGAAGGTCATCCGCACGCAGATGGTCTCGGCGAAGGCGGGCCTGAACGGCATCAACTGGGACCTGCTGCTCGATGCACCGAAGCTCGTAGAGCTGATGACGACGCCTCCCGACAACCCGCACATCTGGGAGGAGGAGCGGTTCAAGGACGTGCAGGTCCGGCGGATCACCCACTGGGGAATCACGCCTCAGACCGGGATCCCGATGGCAGCGCCCGGCAAGTATCAGGTGCGCTTCACCGTGGACGGCACGCCCTACACAGCTCCTTTCGTCGTGATGAAGGATCCCGCGGTCACCACTCCGGACGAGGATCTCACGACGTCGACGCGCACGCAGATGCGGATCCGTGACGACATCACCCAGACCTCCACGATGGTCAACAAGATGGAGATCTGGCGGCGGCAGATCGAAGATCAGCTGAAGGCAAACGAGAAGAAGACGGCCGTCGTGAAGTCGCTCAAGGATCTCGACAGGCAGATCTGGGACGTCGAGAACAAGCTCGTCTCGCGTTCCGAGATTCACAGCGACGACAAGTACTTCCCGGAGGCCTACAAGGTCTACATGAACCTGATCTGGTTGAGCGGCGGCGTTGGCCAGGGGGCGAGCGACGAAGCGGGCAGCATCGACTACAAGCCGACCGACACGCAGATGCAGGTCCTCGAAGTGATCGAGAAGGACCTGGCGTCGGCGAAGGAAGCGTTCGAGAAGCTGCAGTCGAGCGTGATTCCCACCTTCAACAAATCGATGGCGGGCAAGGTGCCGGAGATTAAGTAGATCTGGAAATTTGGAAATCGGGTAATTTGTAAAAGTCGTCGATCGCCGCGATCTCGCGATTGCGGCGGTCGGCATCCCACTGCCATTCCTCGGCCGCGATCGCAGCAGCCGCCGTCACCATTTCCGTTCCCGGATGTGCCATCGCGCCGAGCTCCGTCCGGCGGATGACGATGTCCGCGAGCGTGCACGCCATCTCGGCGCGGATCGCGTGGATGACTTCGGCGCCGACGTTGGGCCGGCCGGCAACCAGCGGCATCCGCCAGTCGCTTTTCTCCGCCATGAGCCGCACGATGGCGGCACAACGGTCGCCATAGGTATTGGTGATGTGCCGAATGATCGGGGGGGCGAGCTCCAGTCCAACGGCGCGCGCCGTTTCGATCGTCAGCGCTTCATGGTCTGCGATGCCGGCGCCCGGCAGGATGGCGCGATCCGTATCCGTGTCACGTGTGTGCTTCCTAAGTACCTTCGCTGCCATCCGGGCGGCCTTCGCACCCACAGCACGCGCAGTCGTGTACTTCACGCCGATCACCGTCATCGCGCCGGACGCGCCGTGCCCGGCATGATCGATTAGCTGCGGCGTCCCAAGCAGTTCCGCACGGCCATGCGTACCTTTTCTTGCGGGGACGACGCCACGATGGACGAGCGTGACGTCCGATCGGCTCATTTTCAGCGCGGGGAACGCGCTGTTGGCGTCCGCGATGAACGCGTCGATCTCGGCGGTCGTTGGCGTGACGTCTGACGGCTGCTTGAAGTCGTCGGAGTGCCAGGTGCCGATCAGCGCCCGCCCTTGCCACGGCGTGAGCGTCAGCATCCGCCCTGTTGCGGGCTTGTCCCCCGTAGCTTTAGCGAAAGGGGGTGCGGCCAGCGCGATGTCGCTCGCCGGCTTCGAGGTCACCAGGTTCATCGCCTTGACGAGCGGCACGTCCTGCGCGGTCGCGCCGAACAGCCGCATCACCTGATTGACCGCCGGGCCGGCGCAATTGATTGTGATCCGGGCGCGCGCGTCGAGCTCCGCACCGCTGAGCAGATCGCGGACTCTCATCCCCGCAACACGGCCGTCTTCGCGCACGGCGGCGATCGCTTCGGCGTAGTTCACGAGCCGCGCGCCGCGCGCATCGGCTCCTTCCGCGAAGGCGATCGCCAGCCGGCTGCTCTGGACGATCTGGTAGTCGTACCAATTCGCGCCCCCGGTGAGGCCTTCCTGTCTGACTCCCGCAAACAACTTCAATGTCGCCGCGCGCGAAATGAGCTTCGCGGGGGGCAAGTGCAGCTCAGGCTCGAGCCCGTCGTTGCGGTGACGCCCGAGCCATCGATCGACGCGGAATCCGATCCGCAGCGCGAGACGGTTCTTTACCAGCGATTGGTACGTGCCGATCATGAAGGGGAGCGGGCGAAGCAGCCGCGGCGCGATGCGCGCGAGCGCGCGCCGTTCCCGGATCGATTCGCGCGCGTATCCAAGACGGCCGGACTGGAGCGACCGCAGTCCGCCGTGCGCGGTGCGCTGGTGGTTAAAGGAGGTCGCCGCGGCGAAGTCGCCCGCTTCGACGAGCGCCACGCTCAGCCCGCGCGCCGCCGCATCGAGCGCGGTCGCGAGTCCATGGATCCCTCCGCCGACGACGAGCACGTCGTAGGTGGTGGACCCCAGGGCGTCGAAGTCGCGCGCGCGCATCAGCGAGGTATCTTATAGTGGTCGCTTGTCACGGCGCTACGCTCGTCTCGAAGACACGAAAGTCACAAAGGCACAAAGCCAAAACAGGTATCCTTTTGTGTCTTCGTGCTTTTGTGCCTTAGTGAACGGCCGTCTGCTCGTGCAGCACTCAAGCATGCCCAACAACACCGCGGTCCGCGACTACTGGAACACGCACATCCACGATCTCGATATCAGCGCCAGCGCAGCGGGATCGCGCGAGTTCTTCCAGGATCTCGATCAGTATCACTTCGAAAAGCTCCACCATCTCCCGCGCCTGATCGACTTCAATGCGTATCGCGGCAGGAAGGTCCTCGACGTCGGGTGCGGCGCCGGTACGGACCTCGTGCGCTTCGCGAAAGGGGGCGCCATCGTGACGGGCGTCGACCTGTCGTCCTCCGCGATCGCGCTGGCGAAACAGAACGTCGCGCAGCAGGGACTGCAGGCGGACCTGCGCGAGGCGGACGGGGAAGCGCTCCCGTTCCCCGACAATGAGTTCGACTTCGTCTTCGCGCACGGCGTGGTGCAGTACACGTCGCGCGACAAGGCGCTCGTCGACGAGTGCCGCCGCGTGCTCAAGCCGGGTGGTACCGCCATGTTCCAGGTCTATAACCGCATCTCCTGGTTGCACGGATTGTCGAAAATAATGAAGGTGCCGCTCGAGCACGAAGACGCGCCGGTGCTGAAACGCTACAGCGCAGGAGAGTTTCGGGCGCTGCTCACCGGTTTTCGCGACGTGCGTCTTGTTGAGGAGCGCTTTCCCGTGAAGTCACGCCTGCACGGCGGCTGGAAGGGAACCCTGTTCAACACGTTCTTCGTCAGGACGTTCAACGCGCTGCCGCGTGCGTGGGTCCGGCGATTCGGCTGGCACCTGCTGGCGTTCTGTACGAAATGAGCCGCGAATCGCGCGGATAAGACATCAGGATGAAGATCGTCAAGGCGCACGCATACGGCAATGACTTCCTGCTCGCCGCCGAGCAGGACGTTCAGAAGGCCACCGATCGTCCCGCGCTGGCACGCGCGCTCTGCGATCGGCATCGCGGCATCGGCGCCGACGGACTGATCACCTTCAGTGAGGGGCCGCGAGGCGCGCGGATGCAACTCCTCAACGCGGACGGCAGCTACTCCGAGGTCTCGGGAAACGGCGTGCGCTGCCTCGCCGCGTGGCTCGCGCGAACGCGCGCCCTGCGTCCGCGCGAGTCCGTGGACATCGAGACCGATGCCGGCGGCAAGGCACTGGAGCTGCTCGCGACGGACGGCCGCCAGGTGACCTTCCGCGCCGCGATGGGACAGCCACAAGAAATCCAGCAGCGGACGATCGACGTCGATGGCGCGCCGGTCAGCGCGGTGACCCTCCGCGTCGGCAATCCGCAGTGCGTCGTCCTGGGCGACGTCACACAGGAACGTCTTCATTCACTCGCCTCACGTCTCGCGGTCCATCCGGCGTTTCCCGAAGGATCGAACGTCGAACTCGCGACGTTCGAAGCGCCCGACCGCGTTCGAATCCTGATCTGGGAGCGCGGCGTCGGTCCGACGGAGGCGTCGGGCACGGGAGCGTGCGCCGCGGCGGTTGCCGCGATGAGCTTCGGCGGCGCGCCGCGCGACGTGCGCGTGACATCCCCCGGCGGCACGCAACGAGTCGAATGGATCGACCGCGGGCTGTTCCTGACCGGCTGGGCGGAAGTGCTGTTCGAGGCGCGCTGGATTGATTAGCGTCCGCGCTTGCGAGGCGCGCGTGGCGGGCGTGGCGGAATGTTCTTTACTTCGGCGATGGCGGTGTCGAGCTTTCCGCGTACTTCGGTGAGCACTTTCGTCGCGTCCGCGTAGTTTCCCCCACTTATCGATGCGCTCGCTTTTTGCAGGCTGGCGCGAGCATTGCGCAGGGCGTTCTGTGCGGGGCGGAGCAGTTTCGCCGGCGTGCCGCCGTTGTCAGCGGTGCGGATCGCGGCCTGGAGCGCATTCGCGCGCGTCGCCGTCTCGCCGTACAGCGTTTCGACATCGCGCTTCGCTCGCGCTTTGCCTTCCGCGGCTTGTCTGGTTGCATCGGCCGCGCGCTGGCGGGAGTCGATCGCGTAGTTGAGAGCCTGGCGGTAGTCGCGTTGTTCGACAGCCGCGCGGGCCTTGTCGAGGGATGTGACGGCGGCGATGAAGTCGACGGACGCGTACTGATCGGCGCCTGCACTGCGCGCGGCATCAACCGCGGATTGCGCCTGATCGATTTCCTTCTGCGGCGGCTCGGAACAGCCCGCAGTGAAAACGATCAGCAGCAGGCATCCGATCACCAGCATGCGGCGCACGACTCGAAAGTATAGCAGCAGGGAGGAAGGCGTGAAGACCGTTGCGCCGCACGATCGGCCGCGTGAAAAGCTCGAGCGCATCGGCGCCGGCGGTCTCGGCGACAACGAGCTGCTCGCGATCGTGCTGGGTCATGGCGACCCACGCACCAGCGCCCTCGAGCTCGCCAACGCGGCGCTTGCGGCGGTCGGAGGTCTCGACGGTCTCGCGAGGGCGACACCCGACGATCTGCGGCGCGTGCCGGGTATCGGCGCCGCGCGTGCATCGCAGCTCGTTGCCGCCGTCGAGATCGGCCGTCGAAGCCTGATGCGGCGCCGCGAGCTGCGCCCGCAGATCCTGACGGCGCTCGACGCGGCCAAGCTGATCGTGCCGCAGTTCGGCTCTCTGCCCGTCGAGCAGTTCGGCGTGCTGCTGCTCGACACGAAACATCGCGTGTTGAGGACGACTCGCCTGTCGATCGGGACGCTGGACGCGAGCATTGTCCATCCGCGCGAAGTCTTCCGCGCCGCGGCCGCCGGCGGCGCCGCGGCAATCGTCTTGTTCCACAACCATCCCTCTGGGGATCCGTCGCCGAGCGAAGACGACGTGGCGCTGACGAAGCGGCTGGTCCGGGCGGGGGACCTGATGGGGATTGCCGTCCTCGATCACATCATCGTGGCGGAGAACGCCTTTGCGAGCCTCCGCGAGCGCGGAGACCTGAACGGGTAAACTGAAGAGGATGTTGTATCTCGATTGCTTCTCCGGCGCGTCCGGTGACATGGTGCTCGGCGCGCTGATCGACCTCGGATTGCCCGCCGATGCGCTGCGCGCCGCGCTCGGCAGCCTGGCGCTCGAGTACGGCGACATCAGCGCGGAAAAAGTCACCCGCGCGGGGGTGACGGCAACGAAGTTCCGCCTGCACGAGAAGAACCAGGAGAGCCCCGAGAATGGGCACAAGCATTACCACCTGAAAGGGATCGTGAACGCAATTCGGCGTTCGGCGCTGAAGCCGGAGAGTCAAGAGAAGGCGGTCCAGCTTTTCGAGCGCCTCGCGGAAGCGGAAGCGGCGATCCATAACACGCCGATTGAAAAGGTCCACCTGCACGAAGTCGGTGCGCTTGATTCGATCATCGACATCGTCGGCGCGGTGTTCGGCTTCGACTATCTCGGCATCGACGACATCGTCTCCTCGCCGCTGAATGTCGGTGGCGGAACAGTCCACTGCGCGCACGGCGACTTTCCGGTGCCCGCACCGGCAACCGCGAGACTTTTGAAAGACGTGCCGATATACGGCAACGGCACGTCGGAGCTCGTGACGCCGACAGGCGCGCTGCTGGTGACCGGCTATGCGAAAACGTTCGGCCCGCTTCCCGCGATGCGGGTCGAATCGATCGGTTACGGCGCGGGCGATCGCGATCCGAAGGGAACGCCCAACGTGCTGCGGATCCTCAAGGGGTCCCGGGCCGATGGGACCAACGACGAGCGAGTGGTCAAAATCGAGTGCGAGATCGACGACATGAACCCGCAGCTGTTCGGGCCGCTGATGGACAGTCTGCTCGCCGCCGGCGCGCTGGATGTGTTCTACACGCCCGTCCAGATGAAGAAGACGCGTCCGGGCACGCTCGTCACGATCGTGGCGCCCCCCGCGAGGCGCCCGGCGCTGACAGACATCCTGTTTCGCGAGTCGACGACGATCGGCATCCGCTACGACGAAATGTCACGCACGTGTCTCGATCGGACCGTGGAGACCGTGCGGACGCCCTACGGCGACGTCCGCTTCAAGATCGCGCGCCGCAACGGGCAGGAGCTGAACGCCTCCCCCGAGTTCGACGACTGCGCCCGCCTCGCCGCCGAGCACGGCGTCTCGATCAAAGCCGTCCAGGCGGCGGCGATCAAAAGCCGGACGATTTAGTCCGGCACTTCTCATCAAGTACAATCGCTGAGATATGGCGGCGCGGTTTTATCTCACGACGGCGATCGACTACGTCAACAGCCGTCCCCACCTCGGTACCGCCTACGAGAAGATCACGGCGGATGCGATCGCTCGATACAAGCGTCTGGCGGGGGCTGAGACGTGGTTCGTCATGGGCAATGACGAACACTCACAGAACGTCTACAAGCGGGCGAAGGAGCTCGGGCTCGATCCCTTGGCCTACTGCGATCAGATGGAGCGTGAGTTCCGCGAGGTGTGGGACCTGCTCGACGTGTCCTACGACGATTTCATTCGCACGACCCAGCCGCGCCACCGCGTGGCGGTGCAGGAACTGGTGCGGCGGATCGCCAGCCGCGGGGATGTGTATGAGGGCTTCTATGAGGGCTGGTACTGCACCGGCTGCGAGGCCTTCAAACAGGAGAAGGACCTGGTCGACGGGTGCTGTCCGCTGCACGGCGCCGTCGAATGGATCAAGGAGAAGAATCACTTCTTCCGGTTGTCGAAGTACACGACTCCACTGCTCGAGTATTTCAGGGCTCACCCCGAGTTTCTCGAGCCCGCTGTCCGCCGCAACGAAATTCTGAAACTGCTCGAGGCCGGGCTCGAGGACATTTCCATCAGCCGCGCCGGGCAGTCGTGGGGAATACCCCTCCCGGACGTTCCCGGCAGCGTCGTCTACGTCTGGTTCGACGCGCTGATAAACTACGCCGCCGCGGTCGGGTTCGGGACTGACTACGATCTCTTCGCGAAGTGGTGGCCGGCCGATCTACACGTGATCGGCAAGGACATCACGCGGTTCCACACGGTGATTTGGCCCGCCATGCTGATGAGTGCCGGCCTGCCGGTGCCGCGGCAGGTGTTCGGCCACGGATTCATGTCGGTTGACGGCCAGCGTATGAGCAAGACGCTGGGCAACGTCGTCGATCCGGCCGACGCTGCGCGCAGGTTCGGCGTCGATCCGCTGCGCCTGTACCTGATCAAGGAAATCACATACGGCGGCGATGGTGACTTCTCGTGGACGCGCTTCCAGGAGCGCTACAACGTCGATCTCGCGAACAACCTCGGGAACCTCGTGAGCCGCATTGCCGCGATGGCCGAGAAGTATCGCGGCAGCCGGCTCGCGCCCGCAGAAGCTCCGGGGCGCCTGCCGGAAGTCGCCGCGACAGCGCTGCGCGACTACCGTGATTCGATGGAACGGTACGCACTCGAAGCGGGAGCCGCGGCCGCGTTCCGGATCGTGGACGCCGCAAACGAATACATCGCGGCGACGGAGCCGTGGGCGCTCGCGCGTGATGAGAAGAACGCGTCGCGACTGAGCCAGGTGCTCTTCGACGTCGCGGAAGCCGTCCGCGTCGCCGCGATTCTGCTGCTGCCGATCATTCCGAAATCGGCCGCCGAGATCCTGCGACGCGTGGGAGAGACGATGGATGTCGGATCGATCCGGCTCGAACACGCGACATGGCGCAACCACGGCGACCGAACGATTCACAAAGGGGAAGCGCTCTGGCCGCGGATCGACCCACAGACCAACGCTAACAGGCCACAGACCAACACATACCAACACAGTTCTCGGAGTACAGATGTGACCGATCAACCCACCACGCCAGCGACACCCGCCGCTGCACCAGCGACACCGGCGGCGCCGACCGACAACCGCATTACGATCGACGAGTTCCTGAAGATCGATCTCCGTGTCGCGAAGGTTCTGGCCGCCGAGAAGGTGCCGAACTCCCGCAAGCTGATGAAGCTGTCGATCGACGTTGGCACCGAGCAGCGCACGCTCGTGGCGGGGATCGCGGAAGCCTACGAGCCGGAGCAGCTGGTGGGGAAGACGATCGGCATCGTGTTCAACCTGAAGCCGGCGAAGTTGATGGGCATCGAGTCGAACGGGATGATCCTCGCCGCGAGTCCCGAAGGTGGCAAGCCGGTCCTGGTCGCCTTTGACGGCGACATCGCCGCGGGCGCTCGCATTCGGTAATGCGTGCGAGCGTAGCGAGTGAGCCACGACACCGGCCCGCCTTCGCGCCGCAGGCGCTTCTTCGGCGCGTCCGCCGTAGCTTTAGCGGCGGCCGAAGCGGGCCAGGGGCCCCGCGACGTGGCGTGTAGGGGTCCGGGGGCGAAGCCCCCGAAGCTAAATGATCGACTCTCATTGCCACCTCGCCGATGAGGCGTTCGGCGGCGACCTGGATGACGCGATCGCGCGGGCGAAAGAAGCGGGGCTGACGTCGGCGCTCTGCATTCTCGGCGCCGGCGACGAGCCGGAGGCTGCGCGCGCAAGGAGCGTTCGGGAAAAGTGGACGGCGGTGCGGTTCGCGACGGGCGTGCACCCGCACGCCGCCGGGTCGTTCGCCCACGACCCCGCTGCGTCTGCGGAGGCGACGCGGATCCACGCCGCCGCGTTCGGCGCGTGTGGCATCGGTGAGATCGGCCTGGACTACCACTATGACTTCGCGCCGCGTGAGCTGCAGCAGCGGGTCTTCGCGGCGCAGCTGGCGCTGGCGCACGAGCTCGATCGAGCGGTCATCATTCACACGCGCGAGGCCACCGACGACACGTTCGCTCTCCTCAAGGAGAGCGGCGGCGTGCGCGGCGTATTCCATTGCTTTACTGGCGACGAGGCGATGGCGCGGCGCGCGCTCGACATCGGTTTCTACCTTTCGTTCGCCGGCATTGTCACATTCCCCAAGGCCGAGAGCCTCCGCGCGGCCGCGCGCATCGTCCCGTCCGACCGGCTGCTGGTCGAGACCGACAGCCCGTACCTGGCCCCCGTTCCGTACCGCGGCAAGCGCAACGAACCGGCATACGTCTCGCAGGTCGTCCAGTCTCTTGCGCAGACGTGCGCAGTGGATCCGGTGCTCCTCGCGGAACAGACGAGTAATAATTTTGTCGCCCTTTTCGGGTCGTGCTGAGTTTGATATTGTGAGGAGCCATCTGGCGACATCCCTTTGAGCGACACCGCCCAGAACCTCCCCGTGACTGCGGATCTCGCGCAGATCTTCGAGCCGATCCGCGAGGATCTCGAGCGCGTCGAGCACGAGTTCGCGCGCCACATCCAGTCGCGCGTGGCCCTCATCCCCGAGATGGGGAAGTACATCCAGAAAAGTGGTGGCAAGCGGGTTCGTCCCGCCGTGCTGCTCATGGCTGCGCGGCTCGGGGGGTACTCGGGTGAGCGCGCCGTGTTGAATGCGTCGGTTGTGGAGTTCATTCACACCGCCACGCTGGTGCACGACGACATCATCGACGGCGCCGACGTGCGTCGGGGACGGCTCGCGGTGCACTCGCGGTGGGGCAATGACATTACCGTCCTGCTCGGCGATTACCTCTACATCAAGTCGATGGCGATGGCGCTCACGCAGGACTCGCTCGAGATCGTCCGGCTGCTCTGCGACGTCACGCTGCGCATGATCGAAGGGGAGCTCTATCAGCTCACCAAGACCGGCGACGTCGACATCACCGAAGAAGAGCACTTCGAGATCATCCGCCGCAAGACGGCGTATCTCTTTGGCGGCTGCGCCCAGATAGGTGGCGTGCTTGGCACCATCACCAAGGAACAGGAACTCGCGCTGCGCGAGTTCGGCTTCAATCTCGGGGTCGCGTTCCAGCTGGTTGACGATCTGCTCGACTACACGGCGGACGAGAGCGCGCTCGGCAAGCCGGTTGGGGGCGATCTTCGCGAAGGCAAGGTCACGCTGCCGATCATCTACCTGCTCCAGCGCGGCGGCGATGAAGCCGATCGCCTCATCCGCGCTGTCGTCGCCGACCGCGCGGTCAGCAAGGATCAGTGGCGCGACATCATCCGGATGCTTCGCGAGCAGAAAGCGCCGGAGCTCGCATATCAGAAGGCAACCGAGTACGCGAGTCTCGCGAAGGAGTCGCTCGACGTGTTCCCCCTGAGCCGCGAACGCGAAGCGCTGAAGGCGCTCGCTGATTACGTCCTGTCGCGAGACAGATGACCTCATGGCCCAGAGCCATGATCCCGCTGAGCCCTTCGAACCATGAGCCACCCAGGTGAGCGCATGCGCGAGCTCCGCGAGCAGATCCGCCGTCACGAAGAGCTCTATTACCTTCACAGCGCGCCGGAAATCTCCGACGCGGAGTTCGATCGCCTCCTCCACGAGCTCGAACGCCTCGAAGCGGAGAATCCCGATCTCGTCACGCCTGACTCCCCGACACAGCGCGTCGGCGGCACCATCACCGAGGGCTTTGCGACCGTCGAGCACCTTGTGCCGATGCTCAGTCTCGACAACGCCTACGACGAGGAGGAGCTGCGCGCCTTCGATGAAAGAGTGCGCAAAGGAGCGGGGCTCGGCGACGCGGCCGTCGCATACGTCGCGGAATTGAAGATCGACGGCCTCAGCATCGCGCTGACGTATGACGACGGCAGACTGGTGCGCGGCGCGACGCGCGGCGATGGCGTGCGCGGTGAGGAAGTCACGCCGAACGTCCGTACGATCCGCGCGATCCCGCTGTCGCTGAGGAAGGTGATTCCGGGGCGCATCGAGGTGCGGGGCGAAGTTTACCTGCCACGTGCGCAGTTCGAACGGATCAACAAGGAGCGCGAGGACGAAGGGGAGCCGCTGTTCCAGAACCCGCGCAACGCCGCGGCGGGGACGATGCGCAATCTCGAGCCGGCATTGGTCGCGAAACGGCGGCTCTCGGCATTTGTCTACCAGGTCGTTCTTCCGCGTGAAGGAGGAAGCTCCGCAGCCGATGACGTAGGTTCCGGCTTCAGCCGGAAAGACAGCCACGCGCAGACGCTCCAGAAAATGACGGACGTCGGTCTTCCCGTGGAACCACACTGGCAGCGGTGCGAGGGGATCGACGCGATCATCGCGTTCTGCAATTCGTGGGCGGACGCGCGGCGCGATTTGGACTTCGAAACGGATGGTGTCGTCGTCAAGGTGGACAACCTCTCGCTGCGAGAGAAGCTGGGCAACACGGCGAAGTTTCCGCGCTGGGCCACGGCATTCAAGTTCCCCGCGCAGCAGGCGCACACCAAACTGCTGGCGATCGAGGTCAACGTCGGTCGCACGGGGGCGAATACCCCATACGCGGTGCTCGAGCCTGTCTTCGTCGCCGGTTCGACGATCTCGATGGCGACGCTGCACAACGCGGAGGACATCGCGCGCAAGGATCTGCGTGAAGGGGACACCGTCGTCATCGAGAAAGCCGGCGACGTGATCCCGCGCGTCATCGCGCCCATCCTCAGCCTGCGTCCGCCGGAGTCGAAGCCGTGGGTGATGCCGACCACGTGCCGGGCCTGCGGCAGCGAGCTCGCGCGGGATGAAGAGGAAGTGGTCTGGCGCTGCGAGAACACGTCGTGCCCGGCGCGCCTGCGGCGCAGCCTTGAACATTTCGCGTCCCGCAGCGCGATGAACATCGAAGGGCTCGGCGAGTCACTCGTCGATCAATTGATCGAACAGGATCTCGTGCGCGACTTCGGCGACCTGTACGCGCTGACGACCGAGCAGCTCGAAAACCTCGTCGTCACGCCGAAGGAGCCGCGGTCCGATCGCGCCGTGCCACGCCGGCTTGGCAAGGTCGGTCGCAACGTTATCGAGCAGATCGATCGCAGCCGCCGCAACGATCTGCCGCGCCTCGTCTACGGTCTCGGCATTCGTCACGTCGGTGAGAAGGCCGCCGCCACCGTATCGCGTTATATGCGGACGATGCAGGCGATCCTGGACGCGCCGGTGGAAGCCCTCCAGACGATCCCGGAGATCGGGCCGGTCGTCGCCGCGTCGATCCGCGCGTTTGCCGAGGAGCCGCACAACCGTGCGCTCGTCGCGAAGCTCGCCGCAGCCGGCGTCAACATGGAAAGTCTGCAGCCGGCCGTGGACGTAAATGCGCCCGGCCTGCTGGCGGGGAAGACGGTCGTGGTCACCGGGACGCTGGAAACGATGACGCGTGAGGAGGCCACGAAATTGATCGAGGATCTCGGTGGAAAGGTCGCCGGCTCGGTGAGCAGGAAGACCAGCTACCTGGTCGCGGGCGCCGACGCGGGCAGCAAGCTCGAAAAAGCCCGACAGCTCGGCACGCCGATTCTCACCGAAGCTCAGTTCCGCGAGATAATCGAAAGGGCGAACGGCTGACGCAAACTGGGAACTGGAAACTGGGAACTGGAAACTGGAAACTGCAGATTGCAAACTGACACATGCGCCGCTTCACGGTTCTGACGGTCGCGTTCTGTTCCGCGGTGTCGTTCCTCGTGGGCATCATCGTGGCCGGAGGCGTTGCGCCGTCGGCCGCCCTCGCCCACCAGCCCGCCCCCATCACTCCGCGCGGGGTGGCGCGATCGGCGCTGTCCGCGCCGGCAGGAGCGGTGAATTTCGCCGACGTGGCCGAGCGCGTCAACGCGGCGGTGGTGAACATCGACGCGGCGTCACGCGCGGGACAGGAGCGCCGCCGTCGCGGGGCCGACGAGGCAACACCCGATACACCCGGCGATCTCGACGTGCCGCATCAGGGATCCGGCAGCGGCTTCATCATCGATCGCCAGGGATTCATCCTCACCAACTTCCACGTCATCGAAGATGCGGACCGCATCACGGTCACGCTGGCGGACGGCCGCGCGCTCAAGGGAGAAGTCGTGGGGACCGATCCGGCGATCGACGTCGCCCTGCTGCGGATCGAGGCGCCCACTGCGCTCGAGGCGGCGCCGCTGGGGGACTCGGACGCCCTGCGCGTCGGCGAATGGGTGTGCGCCATAGGCAACCCGCTCGGCTACGTGCATTCGGTGACGGTGGGCGTGGTCAGCTTCATGGGGCGCAAGCTGTTCGACGCCAGCCTCGACGACTACATCCAGACGGACGCGGCGATCAATTTCGGCAACAGCGGCGGTCCATTGATCAACGCGCGCGGCGAGGTGATCGGGATCAACTCCGCGATCAGCTCGCGCGCGTCGAACATCGGGTTCGCGGTACCCATCAACCAGGCGCTCGCGATCCTGCCGCAGCTCAAGGCGCACGGCCGCGTCTCGCGCGGCTTCGTCGGCGTCTACCTCACGGACGTGACGCCCGATCTGCAGCGCTCGCTGAAGCTCGCCGTCTCTCGCGGCGCGCTGGTGCAGGACGTGAGCGAAGGCTCGCCGGCGGAACGTGGCGGGATGCGGCCGTATGACATCATCCTCTCGGTCAACGGCCGCGAGATCCTCACGAACGAGGAATTGATCCGCGACATTTCAGGACGGCAGCCCGGATCGATCGTGCGCCTGGAGCTGCTGCGCGACGGCCGCCGTCAGGCGGTGCAGCTGAAGCTGACCGAACGGCCGCGCGATCCCGGTGGCGCCGATCCGCTGCCTACGCAGCGCCGGCCCGCGATCGCGCCGTCGATGGACGCGCCGCTCGGGCTGACGGTTCGCGAGCTGGACCCGGGATTCGCGCGCCGGATGGAGATCCCGTCGTCCGTGCAGGGCATCATCGTCGTCCGCATCGATCCGACAGGCGCGGCGTTCGTGCCAGCGATGCGGCGCGGCTTCGTCATCATGGAAATCAACCGACAACCTGTACGGTCCGTGGCCGACTTCGGGCGGGTCGTCGGCGCCGCTCGGACTGGCGACGCGCTCGCGCTTTACGGTTACGATCCGTCCCTGGGCCAGCGCAGCCTCATTCTGGTGACCGTGGACACTCGATGAAAGCGCGGATACTGGTCATCGACGACGAAGCGGAGATCCGACGTTCGGTCCGGATGATCCTCGAGTACGAGGGATACGACGTGCAGGAAGCGGCCAGCGGCCCGGCGGGGGTAGCGCTGGTTGAACGGGAGCCGCCGGATCTCGTGTTCCTGGACATCAAGATGGCGGGCATGGACGGTCTCGAGGCGCTGCAGAAGATTCGCCAGTCGAACGAGGCGCTCCCGGTCGTGATCATCTCGGGGCACGGCACAGTGAGCACGGCCGTCGAAGCGACGAAGCTGGGCGCGTTCGACTTCATCGAGAAGCCGCTCGCGAGCGAACGCGTGCTCGTGACCATCCGCAACGCGCTGGATCAGGGACGTCTGAAGGACGAGAACCGATCGCTGAAGCGCGCCGTCGAAGTACGCCACCAGATGGTCGGCGAGAGCGCGGCGCTCCGGCAGATATGGGATGCCATCAAGCGCGCGGCGCCGACGAACGCGACGGTGCTGCTGTTCGGCGAAAGCGGCGCCGGCAAGGAGCTCGTCGCGCGCGCGATACACCGCAACAGCCTGCGCAGCCGCGAGCGTTTCGTGCAGGTGAACTGCGCGGCCATTCCCGAAGAACTGATCGAATCCGAACTGTTCGGCCACGAGAAAGGTTCGTTCACGGGGGCGACGGAGAAACAGATCGGCAAGTTCGAGCAGGCGGACCGCGGGACAATCTTCCTGGATGAAATCGGCGACATGAGCCCGAAGACGCAGGCCAAGGTCCTGCGCGTGCTGCAGGAAGGAGAGGTCGAGCGCCTGGGATCGGCGCGCACGATCAAGGTCGACGTCCGCGTGCTCGCGGCGACGAACAAGGACCTGGAGGCGGAAATCGAGCGCGGAACGTTCCGCGAGGACTTGTACTTCCGCCTGAGCGTCATTCCGATCCGCGTGCCGCCGCTGCGCGATCGGCGCGAAGACATTCCCGCGCTCGTGCGGCATTTCGTGGATCTCTTCAGCCGGGAGAACAATCGCCGTCCGCAGCGCTTCACGCCGGCCGCGCTCGAGTTCATGCAGAAGGCGCGGTGGAAGGGGAACGTCCGCGAGCTGCGGAACACCGTCGAGCGGCTGCTGATCATGACGCCGGGCGATACGATCGATGTCGACGATCTGCGCGACGTGATCCGCGTCGAGACCAAGGCGGCCGCCTCCGTTAATGGCGCAGGCGGGAACCAAATGTCTCCGGGAACGCTCCGCGAGTTCAAGGAATCGGCGGAACGCAAGTTCCTCGTCGAGAAGCTGCGGGAGAACGCCTGGAACATTTCCAAAACTGCCGAGGTCATCGGGACGCCGCGCAGCAACCTCTACAAAAAGCTCGAGCAGTATGCGATCACCGAAGAAGCAGACGGCTGACATGGGATAATAGAGGGTCGCAGAGCGCCAGATGATCGTTCCACCTTCGCCCTTTGGGCTTCGGTGGACAGGCCACATGGCTTGTCCGCCGTAGCGCTCGAAGAGCGCGGAGGTGGAGAGGAAAGTCCGAACTCCGCAGGGCAGTGCGCCGGTTAACGGCCGGTCGGGGCGACCCGAAGGACAGTGGCACAGAAAATACACCGCCCGCCTTCGCCCTCGGGCAGAGGCGGGTAAGGGTGAAAAGGTGCGGTAAGAGCGCACCGCGTTCGTGGTAACACGGACGGCAGGCAAAACCCCGCACGGAGCAAGGCCAAATAGGGAGGCTCGAACGGCCCGTTCTCATGCCTCCGGGTAGGCTGCTTGATCCCGTCAGTAATGACGGGGCTAGAGGAATGATCGTCATCCACCGTAGCCCGCGTAAGCGGGCGAAGATGGAACAGGATTCGGCTTACGGCGCTCTGCGGCTTTAGAATCCGCGCATGAAAAATGTTTCATGCGCGTTGTCGCTGTTGGTTCTCGATTCCCTCGTCGAAGCGCAGCAGCCGCTGCCATCGACCTCGCCGCGCGCGACCGTCGTCCGCGCCGGACGGCTGATCGATCCCGCAGATGATGTCATTTGTGATGAAGGATGGGATGGTCTTCAAGAGAGATGGCGTGATGACGCCCGAGGCTTTCCTGCACGCAGGTCCGGTCAATGGCTGGAGGATCCGCTAGGGAACTTCGCAGCATCTTCTCCCGTCATATGAGCTATGTTGGTTAACAACATAGCTCATGCCTAAGGCTCCTTCGCTGAGCTTCGGCGCCGCGGCCATCCTCCACGCCGTCGCGTCCCGCAGCCGGTTCGGGTTCGACATCATGCAGGCCACGGGGCTGACCAGCGGTACGGTTTATCCCACGCTCGAGCGGCTCGAGGCCTCGGGCCTGCTCAAATCGAAGTGGGAAGACGCGGCGGAAGCACATGCCGCTGGACGCCCCGCGCGGCGCTACTTCACGCTGACCGCTGCCGGCGCCACGGCGCTGCGCGCCGCGCTCGCGAAGTACCGCGCGCTGCGTCCTCTGCCTGGATTCGCGCCGGAGCAAGCGTCATGAGCCTTGGGCGCCGAAGCGGCGCCAGCCGCGAAGGCGACGGACTGCGCGGAGTACTTCTGCTGCTCGCTGCATTCGCCTTCCTCGTTCCGCGCAGCCGGCGCTCGGCGTGGCTCGAGCAATGGGGCGCCGAGCTGTGGCACTACGACCAGTGGCTCACGCGCGAAGGCGCCGGATCGGCTGCCTCCTTCCTCCGCCTCCTGGCGCGCGCGTCCGGCGCCGTTCCGCACGCGATTACCATCCGCCTGCTTCAGTGGAGTCCGCACATGATCCTGAACGACGTCAAGTTCGCCTGGCGGATGTTCGTGCGGCGCCGCGCGTTTACCGCTGTCGCAGTCCTGATTCTCGCGCTTGGGATTGGCGCGAACACGACGATTTTCAGCTGGACGCAGACGGTGCTGCTCTCGCCGCTGAGCGGTGTGGCGGACCAGGGCCGCATCCTCGTCGTGCAATCCGCCACCGCCGAGCGTGACGGTCTCAGCGTGTCATATCCGAACTTTCAGGATCTGCGCGCGGCGAAGCCCGACGGCATCGCGGACTTCGTCGCCTTTCGCCTGCTCCCCATGAACCTGCGCGCGGACAGCGAACCGATCCGCGTCTTCGGCGAGCTCGTTTCGGCAAACTTCTTCGACTTCTTCGGCGTGCGCCCTGTCCTCGGGCGCGGCTTCCGCGCGGACGAAGGGCTGGTGGCCGATCGCGATGCTGTAGCGGTGATCTCGCACGACCTCTGGGTCCGCGCGTTCGCCGCGGATCCGTCGACCGTCGGGCGCTGCGTGATGCTCAACGGCCGATCCTTCACGATCGTCGGCATCGCGCCCGCCGATTTCCACGGCTCCGTCGCCGCCGTCGTCCTCGACATCTACGTGCCCGTCACGATGCAGAAAGCCCTGCTGAGCGGCGATCGTCTCTCGCAGCGGGCGGGAGGCTGGCTCGAAGTGTACGCGCGCCTTGCTGACGGCGCGGCGGCGCGCCAGGTGCAGGCGAACATCGGCGTCGCAGGCGCACGGCTGGTTGCGCAGTATCCCGACGCCAATCGGAGCCGCGAGCTGCGCGCCGTGCCGTTGTGGCGTGCGGGCGCCAGCAGCGTGCTGCTTCCGGTGCTGGCGACATTGATGGCGATGGTCCTTGTCGTCCTGCTCATCGCATCCGCCAACCTCGCCGGATTGCTGCTCGCGAGCGCGGCGGCGCGGCAGCGTGAGATCGCCGTCCGCCTTGCCGTGGGCGCGAGCCGTTGGCAGGTGATCAGGCAGATGCTCGTCGAGACGCTGTTGCTGTCGGCAGCGGGCTGCGTCGGCGGGCTTGTCTTCGCGCGCTGGGCGGCAGGTCTGCTCGACGCGTTCGTGCCGCGGACACCGTTTCCGTTGCGATTCGACGCACACATCGATGCCTACAGCATCATGTTCGCGATGGCGATCTCCATCGCGACGACCATCGTCGCGGGCGTGATGCCCGCGCTGCGCGCATCGCGTCTGCAGGTCGGCGTCACGCTGAAGGATGCGTCCCCTTCGACAGCGGGGCAGGCCGGCCGCGTCCGTCGGATGCTCGTCGTCGCGCAGGTCGGACTGTCGGTTGTTCTGCTTGTCTGCGCCTCGCTGTTCGCGCGCAGCCTGACGCATTCCGGATCGATGGATCCCGGGTTCTCTCTGCGGAACGGATTGCTCGCGTCGATTGATCTCCAGCCGGCCGGCTACGACGCGGCGCGCGGTAGCGTCTTTCTGCAGCAACTGCTGGACAGCGTCTCTACGATTCCCCACGTCACAGGGGCGACCGTCGCTCGCACCATGCCGCTCGATCTTGGAGGCAGCAGCGACATGACCGTTTCGATCGACGGCTACGCACCGCGCGATGGCGAAGAGGTCATGGCGTACTACAACCAGGTCGGCCCAGCGTATTTCGAGACGATGGGAATCCCGCTGGTGCAGGGTCGCGGAATTACGCGGCACGATGTCGCCGGTCAGCCTGCGGTTGCCGTTATTAACGAGACAATGGCGCGGCGCTACTGGCCCGGGCGCGACGCGGTCGGCGCAACGATGCGCTTCGGATCGGGTCCCGTCACGATTGTCGGTATCGCGCACGACGGCAAGTATTCCCGCCTCAGTGAGGCGCCGCGCAACTACATGTATCTGCCCGCGCTTCAGAGCTACCGGCCGGATCTGCTGCTGCACGTCCGCACGGACGCGGATGCCGCGGGCGTGCTGCCGGCGATCCGCGCGGTCGTGCACGATCTGGATCCCAACCTGCCGCTGTTCGACGTGCGCACGATCGATCAGCACATGCGTCTGAGCATGTTCATCGCACGGATGGCGGCATCGATGCTGGGCGTGTTCGGCGCGCTCGGGCTCCTGCTGGCGTCCGTCGGGCTCTATGGAGTCATCGCGTTCAATGCCACTCAGCGAACGCGCGAAATCGGATTGCGAATGGCCCTCGGCGCCGCGCAGCAGGATGTCGCCTGGCTCGTGATGCGCCAGGGATTGGCGCTGTCAGCGATTGGACTGACGACCGGCCTGTTGCTCGCGTTCGGCGCCGGACAGGTCCTGGCGAAGCAACTCGTTGGTGTGTCTCCCGGCGATCCAATCAGTTTCGCCGGCACCGCAATCGTGCTGCTGCTCGTCGCTTCCCTCGCCAGCGCCATTCCGGCTCGCCGCGCCGCGCGCCTGGATCCGCTCGTCGCGCTGCGCCGGGATTAGGCTAAGCTCTACGGAAGCAATGCCGCGCACGGATGTTGCTTAGGTAGGGGCATGGCAAAGTACTTGGTCACCGGCGGCGCCGGTTTCATCGGATCGCATATCTCTGAAGAACTGGTGCGGCGCGGACACGCTGTCCGTGTCGCCGACAGCCTGATCACCGGCAAGCGTAGCAATCTCGCTCACCTGCAGCGGATCGAGTTTCTCGAAGGGGACCTCGCCGACGAGGCGTTCGCGAAACGCGCCGTCGAAGGCATGGAGTACGTGCTCCACCAGGCGGCGATCCCGTCGGTGCCGCGCTCCGTCAATGATCCCCTTACAACCAACCGCGCGAATGTTGATGCGACGCTGAACGTGCTCGTCGCCTCACGCGACGCCGGCGTGAAGCGGCTCGTCTTCGCCGGCTCGTCATCGGCGTATGGCAACACACCGACGCTGCCAAAGCGCGAAGACATGCCGAGCAATCCGCTGTCGCCGTACGCGCTGCAGAAAGTCATCGGCGAACAGTACATGCAGATGTTCACGCGACTCTACGGACTCGAGACGGTCTCGATTCGCTACTTCAACGTCTTCGGTCCCCGCCAGGATCCGTCGTCGCCGTACTCGGGCGTCATCTCGGTGTTTGCAACCGCGCTGATCGAAAACCGCTCACCGAAGATCCACGGCGACGGGGAGCAGACAAGGGACTTTACCTACGTCGCGAACGTGGTGGACGGCGTTCTGCGCGCATGCGACGCCGAAGGGGCGAGCGGGGAAGTCATCAACGTGGCAACCGGTGGCCGCATCTCGTTGAACGAGTTGTTCAGGACGATGCGGGAGCTGATCGGAGCGACAGCGGACCCGACGTACCTCGAGGCGCGGCCAGGGGACGTACGGGATTCTCAGGCGGACATCGCGAAGGCAAAGCGAATCCTGGGGTATACGCCCAAAGTCTCGTTCGAAGAAGGGCTACGGCAGACCGTCGCGTGGTATCGCAATGCCACCGCGGCCGGTGCGCCCACCTGAACGATCCTGTAACACTCATCCGCCGGAGCGCCACTCTCCCAACGAGTTTGGAGGCCTGGCCCGGCCGTTTTTCTTTGCGCAGCAGATGAAACGGCGCCTCTGTCGTGTAGCCGGTACTTCACCGTGAACAACGTCCTCGCGAGCCGCTTCATGCCAACGCTCGCGTCGATGCGCGCGAGTCCCATGGTCGCCGGCCAGCGGCTCCACCCTGGATTCCTCCGCGTCGTTCGCCTGGATGCCAGGGCCCGCGTTCCTCGGCAGCTACGATCTTGAGTTCACCGTCCCGACATCCGGCGGTGCGACGACAATACCGGTGACGATCACAGTCGTCGCGGGGAAGTAGCGGGTTTGCAGTAAGCCGTTCGCGGTTGGCGGTTCTGAACTGCCAACCGCAAACGGCAAACCGCCAACCGCAAACTGCAATCTTGATACACTCGCGGTATGAAGCGCGTCGTCATCACCGCGCTGTTCCTTGCGCTCGGCGCCGCTCCGCGCGCCGACATCAAAACCGATCGCATCTGGTTCTCCCCGGGACCCGGCACCCTCGACTACATCCGTCTGTTCGAGCATCCCGACGAATGGCGGCACGCGCGCGATCTCGTGGATGTCTTCAAGTTCTACCAGGGACACGCCCAGCCCGCGAATCAGGTCTTTGCGCCGAACACATACGCGGCGCTCGTAAACGCGAACGCGTTTCACGCGATCAAAATGTGGGGCAAGAGGCTCGCGATCGAAGTGGGCGTGGTGAAGGACTTCTACTGCACGCCGGATGCATCGGGAATGAACCGGGCGATCGAGGACACGCTCGTGTCGGTCCGCGCCGTCGGAGCCGCTGGTGGCACCGTGGACTACCTGGCGATGGACGACCCCTTCGCGTCGGGGCGCGCGTCGGTCTGCGGCGGTCCGGCGCTCGAACCGACCGCCGATCGCATCGCCACATGGGTCCGCGGTGTCGGAGGATCGGTTCCGCCCGAGCGCATCGGCTTGATCGAGGCGTATCCATTCTCGAGCGAAGCGGCGATCGAGTCGATGCTCGACCTGCTGCGGTCCCGGGGCGTCCCCCCCGCGTTCCTGCACATGGACGTGGACCTGAACGCAATTCGGCCGCCGGCCAGCGACTTCACGCGCGACATGCGCCAGTTGAAGGACGTCTGTCGCGCGCAGAACGTGCCGTTCGGGATCATCTTCTGGGGTAACAACGCGGACGCCGACGTGCTCTATACGCTCGACGCCACCCGCCTTGTGGACGCCACCGCCGTCGCGTTCCCAACCTGGGAGGACATGCCCGATCATTTGATCGTGCAAAGCTGGGCACAGACCCGCACCGGCCTCTGGATCACGCCAAACAATCTCGGCGAAGACCGTCCTTACGCGCACACGAACTTCCTGTGGCAGACCTACCGGCGGCTCCGCGGCCAGACCGGGCCCGCATCAGGGACGGCCATACCAAAGTGAAGGTCGGGGTCGCGCGCATCGACGTGCGCCCCTCTGCATGGCGCATCGCCATCGTCAGCATTGCGGCGATTGCCGCCGTTCTCGTCGTGGCGTTCGCGGCCTGGATTGCGGTACACGGCCGGGTTGATTTCACGTTCAATTCCAGGCACCACGCGATTCGACGGGTCACGCCCGTGTCGCTCGCCGCGTGGCTGCTGTTGCTCGGCGCGGGAGCGGCGCTCGGGCCGGCGGCGCGCGCGTTCGTCATAGACCGGTGCAGCGCGTGGCTGCGGCGGCACGCGACAGCTGCCGCGGCGGTCGTTGCGATCGCGGTCTGTGCGGCCGCGGCAGGCCGCGGCGGCTTCACTGCGGCCGGTGCCGATCCGTACGGATACGTCAGCCAGTCGCTGCTCTGGGCCGAGGGAAATCCGGTGCAGATTCTGCCGCGGCTGGCGCGCGACGCGCCGGTCGACGAGTCGGCGTTCTGTCCGCTTGGGTACCGGCCTGGTGCCGTCGAGGGAACGATGGCGCCGAGCTACGCGCCGGGCTTCCCGCTGCAGATGGCGATCCTGATTCGAGCGATCGGCCCACGCGCCGGATATTGGGTCGTTCCGTTGCTCGCTGGACTCGCCGTGTGGTTCACGTACGCGATCGCGCGCCGGTTCACTCGACCCGCGATGGCACTCGTGGCCGCGGCGTGCGCCGCGTGCAGCCCCGTGTTTGTCTTCCAGATGCTGCAGCCGATGAGTGACGTGCCTGTCACCGCGTGGTGGCTTGCGGCAGTCGCTTTCGGGCTGCAGGGCACACGCACATCTGCCTTCGCTGCGGGGCTGGCTGCGTCACTGGCGATCCTCACGCGCCCAAACATCGTCCCGCTCGTCGCTCCTGTGGCGCTGTTCCTTCCCGCGCGGCGGCAGATATCATGGTTCCTCGCCGGCTGCGTTCCCGGCCTCGTACTCGTCGCGGCGGTCAATCACGTCTTCTACGGGTCCGCCACGACATCCGGTTACGGATCGATAAGCGACATCTACCACGCGTCAGGCGCGCTGCAAACCGGATGGCAGTATCTCGTCTGGCTGTGGGATACGCACTCGGTTCTTATTCTGATGCCGGTGCTGCTGCCGGTTATCGCGTTCGCGCGACCCAACGCGGTGACGCGCGAAGATCTCCGGTTCGGCTGGTGCGTACTCGCGTTCTTTGTCACGCTCCTGGCGTGCTACGCGCCGTACATGCGGTTCGACCACTGGACGTACCTGCGATTCCTGCTGCCGGCGATTCCTCTCGTTCTGATTGTGACGTTCATCGTCTTGCAGGCGGTGGTGGCCAACGCGAGCGGGACGGCGCGCGCGTTGGTGCTCGCGTTCGTAACACTCATGTTTCCGTTTGCATTCGTGCACACCGCGGCAAAAGGGGATGCATTTGCGCTGAAACCAGGGTTCCAGCGCATCTTCGAAGGCGCGGCTGCGTTCGCAGCGGACCGCTTGCCACCGAATGCCGTATTCCTTGCGTTGACGCAGTCGGGAAGCCTGCGTCATTACGCGGGACGCATGACGCTGCGCTATCAGAACGTGGACCCGGCGCGGGCGGACGCACTGCTGCAGTACTTGAAGCAGCGAGGTCTCGCGCCCTACGCCGCACTCGACGCGCGCGAGGTTCGCGACTTCGACGACAGATTCCGCGGAACGTCGATGGAACGGTCCCGGGCATCCGCCACGCCACTGCCACTCCCGCCCGATGGCGTCGTCCTGTTCTATCCGCTGGAACCCGGCAGCCGCTGACCTTTCGATATACTTCGCTCCATGCTCTCAGGAAAACGTGCGCTTTTTGCGATCGCGGCTGTACTTACGGCGGGGTCGGGATTGGCAGATCTTCGCGCGGCGCAGCAGACGGCCGTGCCGTCCTTTGCGGAAATGCGATGGCGGAGTATCGGACCGTATCGCGGCGGGAGGACGAAGGCGGCGACCGGCATCCCGGGTCAGCCCAACGTGTTTTACGTCGCGGCAACCAACGGCGGCGTATGGAAGACCACGGACTACGGCGTGACGTGGAAGCCGATCTTCGACGATCAGCCGACCGGATCGATCGGCGCGATCGCGGTCGCTCCGTCGAATCCGGCGATCATCTACGTCGGCAGCGGGGAAGGGCTGCAGCGCCCGGACCTCTCGACCGGCGACGGGATCTATAAGTCCACCGACGGCGGGAAGACGTGGACGCATCTCGGCCTCCGCGACGGCCAGCAGATTCCGCAGATCATCGTCGATCCGCGCAATCCCGATCGACTGTTCGTCGCCGTCCTCGGGCATCCATACGGGCCCAACGAGAAGCGCGGGATCTTCCGCTCCATCGACGGCGGCCGCTCGTTCGAGAAGGTCTTATATAAGGATGCGGACACCGGCGGCGTGGACCTCGCGTTCGATCTGTCCAACGCGAATCACGTGTACGCCGTCCTCTGGCAGGCGCGGCAGGGCCCGTGGGAGAACGGCGTGTTCGCCGGCGCCGGCAGCGGACTCTTTGAGTCAAGGGATGGCGGAACGACGTGGAAGCCGCTGACGAAAGGACTCCCGACGTTCAACGAAGGGCTCGGGCGGATCGGCATCACGATCGCGCCGAGCGATCCGAAGCGGATGTACGCGGCTGTGCAGGCCAGCGGCGGCGGACTGTTCCGATCGGATGACGCCGGCCAGAGCTGGTACAAGGCCACCGATAACCCGCTCGTCGTCAGCCGCGGCGACGACTTCGCCGAGGTGAAGGTCCACCCGAAGAACCCGGACGTTGTTTTCACCGCCAGCATCGTCGCGTGGAAATCCACCGATGGCGGCAAGACGTTCAAATCGTTGCGCGGCGCTCCCGGCGGCGACGATTATCACCGCATCTGGATAAACCCCGACAATCCCGACATCATCCTGATCGCGAGCGACCAGGGGGCCGTCGTCACGGTCAACGGCGGCGAATCGTGGAGTTCCTGGTACAACCAGCCGACCGCGCAGTTCTACCACGTCAGCACGGACAACGCGTTTCCGTACCGCGTGTGCGGCGGGCAGCAGGAGAGCGGATCCGCGTGCGTGCAGAGCCGCAGCGACGACGGCCGGATTACGTTCCGCGAGTGGCATCCCGTCGGCGTGGAGGAATACGGCTACGTCGCGCCAGACCCCCTGAACCCCGACGTCATCTATGGGGGCAGGGTCTCTCGCTACAACCGCAAGACGGGCGAGGTGATCAGCGTCGGTCCCCGTGTCGAAGGAGAACCGTATCGTGTCGTCCGGACGCAGCCGGTGCTGTTCTCACCGATCGATCCGCACACTCTTTACTTCGCATCGAATCGGTTGTGGAAGACGACCAGCGGCGGGCTGCTCGGATGGACCGCGATCAGCCCGGATCTCACGCGCAAGACGTGGGAAGTGCCGGCGAACGTCGGCGTCTATAAAAGCACCCGGGGCGCGACTCCAACGCAGCGCGGCGTCATCTACAGCATTGCACCGGGCTACACCGACATCAACCGCATGTGGGCCGGCACGGATGACGGTTTGATCCACACGACGGCGGATGGCGGAAAGACGTGGAGCGACGCGACGCCGAAGGAGCTCACGCCGTGGGCGAAGGTGTCAATGATCGACGCCTCGCACAGCAACCCGCTCGGCGCGTATGCGGCCATCAATACGATCCGCCTCGACGACCTGCGGCCGCACATCTATCGCACGCGCGACGGCGGAAAGACGTGGACGCACATCACCGCCGGCCTTCCTGATGGCGCGACGATCAACACGGTGAAAGAAGATCCGAAGAAGAAGGGTCTCCTGTTCGCCGGCAGCGAGACGCAGGTTTACGTCTCGTTCGACGACGGGGATCACTGGCAGTCGCTGCGGCAGAACATGCCGGCGACGTCGATCCGCGATCTGGTGATCAAAGACGACGATCTCGTCGTCGGGACGCATGGACGTGGATTCTGGATTCTCGACGGCATCTCGACGCTGCGGCAGATCGGCACGGGCACATTCGATGCGGACGCAGTGCTGTTCAAGCCGGGCACGGCGATCCGCTTCGACTGGGACAAGTGGCCCGACACGCCGCTCCCGCCGTGGGAGCCAGCAGGGCAGAATCCGCCGGACGGCGCGATCCTCGAGTACTACCTGAAGCAACCGGCACCGGGACTGGTGACCCTCGAGGTGCTCGATGGCAGCGGTCAGACCATCCGCCGTTATGCGAGTGACGACAAGGCGCCGGAAATTCGTGACGAAGGCAACGTGCCGTACTACTGGATTCGGCCGACGCCCGTGCTTCCGGCGACGGCGGGGTTGCACCGCTTCGTCTGGGATCTCCACTATCCACCGCCGGCGGGATCGACGCCGAGCTACCCGATCTCGGCGACGCCTGGTGACACGGCGCCGGAGCCGAAAGGACCATGGGTCGTGCCCGGCGCCTACACGGTCAGGCTGACGGCGAACGGCAAGTCCTACACGCAGCCGCTTGTGGTGAAAATGGATCCGCGCGTGAAGAGCGGCACGGTCGCGCTGCAGCAGCAGTACGCCCTGGCCAGGCGCGTCTACGACACGCTCAATCGGCTGCACGAGCGCGGCGCGAGCGCGGGCGGACGCGGGCGCGGGACTGCCTCGCCGGCGCCGACGCTGTCGACCGTCTACGCCGATCTCCTCGCGCTCTACGGAGCGACGCAGGAGGGCAGCACGCCGCCGCCGTCGCAGACACTGGCGGCGATCAACGCGGCCCTGAGGCAGGCCGAGACGCTGCTGGCGGGCGGGACTCCGGCGGTGCGATGACGGATTCTCGCGCGGTTAACTTGAACGGAAGAAAGCGATTGTCAGCCCTCGCGCGTTAGCGATATAACCGGACGGTCGGAGCGTAATCCTCGGCGTTCGCGCGTCACTGTCTCATGGAGGGGCTGATGATGAGGTTACGGTTGTTCGGACTGGTGTGCGCCGCCGTGGTCCTGGCCGGCGCAACGGGCGCGGCCGGGCAGGAGTTCCGCGCCACCGTCAAAGGGCAGATCGTCGATACCAGCCAGGGGGCGGTTCCCGGCGCGCTGGTCAGCGTCGTGAACCAGGAAACCAACGAGGTCGCGACCGCGACCAGCAACCAGCAGGGCAACTACACGGTGCCGTTCCTGCGGCCAGGTCTCTATACCTTGATCGTCGAGCTGACGGGCTTCCAGAAACAGACACGCAAGGACCTGCGGCTGGAGGTCGGCCAGACCGCGACGATGAACGTGCAGCTCGCGGTCGGCGCGATGACCGACGAGATCACGGTCACCGCGGAGTCGCCGGTGCTCGAGACGAACAATGCCAATCGCGGCCAGGTCATCGACAACAAGTTCATCGCGGAACTGCCGCTGCAGGCGCGCAACCCGTTCTCTTTATCGATCCTCGTCGCCGGCGTGAACTACAACGCGCAGGCGGTGTACCTCCGTCCGTTCGATAACGGCGCGCTCGCCGACTGGTCGATCAACGGCGGCCAGAACCGCAATAACGAGTTCCTTCTCGACGGTGCGCCGAACAACGCGAACCAGGGTGGCAACAACATCGCGTACGTGCCGCCGGCGGACTCGGTCCAGGAGTTCAAGATCCAGACGAACTCCTATGACGCGCAGTACGGCCGCACGGCCGGCGGCGTCGTCAACGTGTCGATCAAGTCCGGGACGAATACTTTCCACGCCCTTGGATATGAGTTCTACCGCCGGAAGTATCTCGATGCGAACTCCTTCATCCTGAACGCGAGAAACCAGGAGAAATCAGAGCATTACTACGATCAGTACGGTTTCAGCACCGACGGGCCGGTAAAGATTCCGGGGTTGTACAATGGCACGAACAAGACGTTCTTCCACTTTTCGGGCGAGAAGTACCGGGAAGGTACGCCCAACGCGCTCACCGGCTCGACGCCGACCGCCGAGATGCGTAACGGCGATTTCAGCAACTACCGCGATATCAACGGAAACCTGATCCTGATTTACGATCCGGCCACGGGCCGGCAGGAAGGGAACAACTGGGTTCGCGATCCGTTCCCCAACAACATCATTCCGCAGAATCGCATCAACCAGATTGCGCGGCAGATCCTCGCGCAGTATCCGCTGCCGAACAACGTGAGCGCCGGATCTCCCGCGTGGCAGAACAATCTGGCGTACGCCGAGCACATCAATCGCGACGTGTTCTGGAACTGGCTGGGAAAGGTGGATCACAACTTCAGTACGAACGATCGGGTGTTCGTCCGCTGGGCGCAGAACGAGCGCCAGGAAATCCGCAACACGACGGCCATCCGGACAGGCCCCGGCCAGAATGGTCAGCTGCCGCTGATCCGCTCCAACCGCGCGGTCGTCGGCGACTGGGTCCACAACCGCGGAAATACGGTCCTGAACATGCGGAGCAGCTACACCTATTACCTCGAGCTCGCGCGATCGGACCCGGGTCTGGGGTTCGACACGACGTCGCTGGGGTTCCCGGCGAGCCTCGTGTCGCAGCTGCCGCGGAAGATGTTCCCGATCATCGAGATCAGCGACAACATCACGCTGGGCCGCAACATCAGTGAGAACGCGAACTACATCTGGACGTTCCAGCCGAACCTCTCGATGAACCGCGGCCGTCACAGCATCCGCACTGGAGCCGACGTCCGCTCGACGCACGTGCAGAACCGGGACTCGGGGGAAGCGGGGATGCGGCTCACCTTCAACCGCGGGTTCACGCAGCGCGTGTTCAACACGGGCGACAATCTCTCCGGCAGCGGGCTCGCGTCACTGCTCTTAGGCGCTCCTGCGTCGGGCAACATCGACAACCGAGTACAGCCGGATTACCTCTGGAGCTACGTTGCCCCGTGGATTCAGGACGACTGGAAGGTGAACGGCAAGCTGACGTTGAACGCGGGCTTCCGGTGGGACTTCAACAGTCCGGTTCGCGAAAACCAGAATCGGCTCAACTACATCTTCGATCCGACCATCACCAATCCCGTCTCGTCCCGCATCACCAACCCGCAGTTCACGCCAGTCAAGGGCGGGATTACGTTCGTCAGTGTGGACGGCAATCCCGAGCGGCCCTGGAAATGGGACATGAACAACATCCAGGCGCGCATCGGCGGCGCCTACCAGTTGAACGATAAGACGGTCCTGCGCGCGGGATACGGCCGGTACTATCTGAATCCGACAGGCCAGGGTTCCAACAACGGATTCAGCGTGTCGACGCCGTTCGTCAGCTCGCCCGATAGCGGGCGCACGCCGCTCTACAACCTCGCGAATCCATTCCCCGGCGGGGTGCTTCAGTCCTCCGGCAGCGACCTTGGTGCGCTGACGTTCCTCGGCCGCGGCCCCGGATACTCGAACCCGAATTTCAAGGTGCCGAACATCGATCACTTCTCGGCCGGCATCCAGCGGGAGTTGCCGGGCCGCACGTCGCTCGAAGTGAGCTATGCCGGAAGCCGGCAGCGAAACATGCAGAGCAACTTCAGCGGGATCAACGAGCCGTCGCTGGAGCTGATCCGATCTTGCGACGTGACGCGCGGCGGCAACCGGCAGATCTGCGATCAATTGCTGCCCAACCCCTACGTCGGCGTGCCGGGATTCGAGGGCTCGCGGTTCACCAACGCGACGTTGTCGCTCTTCGAGTTGAGCCGGCCGTACCCGGCGTTCACCGGCATCACCGAAAACGAGCGCAACGACGGCAGCCTCACCTACGACTCGCTGCAGATCGTGGGCAACAGGCGGATGTCGAAGGGCCTCACGGTCAGCGGGACGTGGACCTACGTGCCGCGCTGGAAGGAAGTCGGCAACAACGGGGGCAACGCCTTCATCGATCCCAACACGAAAGAGCTGAACGTCGGTCCCTATTACGCGCATCGCAAGCACCGCGTCACGGCCTTCGGCGTGTGGGAGATCCCCGGCAGGAGCCTCGGCGGCGTCCTCGGACAGACCCTCGGCGGCTGGTCTCTGGCGCCAATGCTCGTGTTCCAGACCGGCCAGCCGTGGGATCTGCCCGACAACGTCGAGATCGTCGGCGATCCCTCGATCGAGGTATTCAAGGGCAACGGTCCGGACGGCAACGGGCAGTTCATCTACGGCATCAAACCGTGCGTGGCACAGCGCAATGCGACGACCGGCGCCTACACGCTGCTGCCGGTGTCGATCGCGTTCGGCTGCACCGAGCCGTATTTCCTCGTGCGCGAATCGTTCCAGACCCGCAGCACGCCGCTCCGCGACGATCGCTTCCGGCGTCCGCACTACGCGCAGCTGGATCTGAACTTCGCCAAAACGACGCGCCTCACCGACAAGGTGCGGTTCCAGTTCCGCGTCGAGGCGTTCAACGTGTTCAACAGCCCGATGTACGACGAGCGTCAGTACGACAGGACGACGACCAGTGCCAACTTCGGCCGGATCAATCGGAATACCGTGACCCAGTCGAACTTCCAGCGGTTCGTCCAGTTGGGATTCCGTCTCTCGTTCTGATGACAGGGATGGGAAGGCTCGCGGCGGGCCTTCCCATCGTTCTCCTTTCTGTCCTGGCGCCCGCCAGAACGATCACCTGGACCGACCTGACGCCTGCGATGCAGGCGCGTCTCGACAAATGGAGCGAAGGCGGATCGGGTTTCGACGCCAAGGTCGCCGGTCTCGCGCGTGAGGGGGAGCGCCGCGTCCGCCAGGGGGACATGGACCACCTGGTGTTCTACCTGCTTCAGTCGACGCACTTCACGAAACTGCCGCCGCTCGAACCGGCGCTGACCGCGCGCGAATTCGTCGAGGCAATGAAAAGTGGCGCGCTTGCGGGAGACAAGTTTCCACCGAGGGTGCGGCCGCGCGCGTCGGCGTTTCTACGCGCGCTCGACTCGAAGGATCGCGATCCGCGCCTGCAGTATTTCCGAGCGCTGCTTGACAGCGTCTCGACAAGTCGAGAGACCGTGATCGCCGGCGAGTACATGCGTGCGATGACGTTTCTCTATGCCCAGGAATTCGTCATGCGCGGCCGGTCCCGCATGGGCGGGGAAGTCGCGGGGCTGTACGAGACGCGCGGGTTCAGCACCGACACGGCGGTCGAAGCCGGCTACGCGGTCCACGTCGGATTGAGCGTGCTGAAGGCGCTCGATCCGTCGCGACGCATCCGCCGCGTGCTGATCGTCGGTCCGGGAATGGACCTCGCGCCCCGGACCGGCATGCTCGAAACCGGACCGCCGGAGAGTTATCAACCGTGGGCGGTCATCGACGCGCTCGTCGGCCTTGGACTGTCAAGCCTCGACGCTCTGGAAGTTGTCGGCGCCGACATCAATCCGCGCGTCGTCTCTCACCTGCGTGCGTCCCGTGCCGCGCCCCCGGTGCTCCGGCTCGTCACTGGCCTGCAGGAGAGCGACACGCTCCAGTTGTCATCCGACTATCGCGCGTACTTCGCGGAGTTGGGACGTGTGTTGGGGACACCCGGCACGCGTCCCAAGGCGCCCGCCGGACACCTGGCGAAGACGGTGCGTGTGAACGCGCGTGCCGCCGGCGCGTTGCAAGTCGAGTCCCTCAATATTGTCACGCAGCGCCTCGAAGGGCAGCCCTTTGACCTCGTCATCGCCACCAACGTGCTGACGTACTTCGAGCACATCGAACTGCTGCTGGCTCTGTCGAATATTTCCGCGATGCTGCAGCCTGACGGCATCCTGCTGCACAACGAAACGCGGTCGAAACTTCCGGAAGACGCGGCGGCGGCGGGCCTGCCGGTCGAACAATCGCGCCAGGTGGTCATCGCAACCGTCAAGGGAGCGCCGCCGCTCGCCGACAGCGTCTGGGTGCATCGAAAACCGCGCTAGAGTCCGCGCGCGTTATTCGTGTCTAAGCGCGACCATCGGTTCGACGCGAACCGCACGGCGTGCCGGTACCCAGCAGGCCAGTGCGGCAATCGCGACGATCGCCGATATCGCTGCGACGAACGTCACCGGATCGTTGGGCGACGTGTTCCACAGTTGACTCTGGAGCAGTCGATTGGTCGCCAGGCTTGCCGCCACTCCCAAGACCAGCCCAGCTCCGACGAGTTGCAGGCCCAATCGCACGACCATCTGGATGACGTGCCCGCGTTCCCCACCTAGCGCCATTCGAATCGCAATCTCGCGCGTCTGCTGGGAGATGGTGTACGCGAGCACGCCATACACGCCGAACGCGACGAGCACGATCCCGGTGCAGGCGAATATCGCGAGCACAATCAGGCTGAAGCGCGGGCGCGCGAAAAACACCCGTTGCACCAAATCTTCCACGGTCGTCGGGTCGACTAACGCAACCTGCCGATCGACCGCCAGAATCTCCTGACGCAGTGCCGGGAGTACACGCAGCGGATCGCCGGATGTGCGCATGACGAGCCCCAGCCCCGCGGGGCCGCGAAACGCGTATGGCACCAGCGCTTGTGGCGCGGGCAGGTCGCGAGGTCCGGCATTCGCTATATCGCGAACGACGCCAATGATCTCGAAGGTCGGGTCCTCGACGGGCACAGGCAGCGTCGCGAGACGCATGAATCGAATCGTCCGTCCGAGCGGTTCGTCCGACCCGAAATATTTTCTCGCGAGAGTGTCATTGATGATGGTCACGTGACGGGAATTCTCCACGTCGGCAGAGGAGAGCTGACGTCCCTTGATGACCGCAAGACCCACCGTGGGGACGAACTCTTCGCTGCAGAACGTCACGGACACGGCATCCTGCGGCGCGATCGCCATTCCGGGGATTTGCAGCGCGCTCCGCATGCCTCCGAACGGTGCTGGGAAGTTCGCGATCGCCACGGAGCGTACACCGGGCAGTGACCTTGCGCGATCGATCGCGTGGCGATAGAAACGCCGCTGGTCGCCTGCGGATGGATTGTGGCCTGGTGGAAAGGCGACTCCCGCCGTGAGCAGGTTCCTGGAATCGAAACCCAAATCGACGTTCACCAGCTTGACGAAGGTGCGCATCAGAAGCCCCGCGCCAAGCAGGAGGACAATCGAGAGTGCGACCTGTGCGACGACGAGGCCGCTGCGCATTCGCGTCTGCCGGCGACCGGCCGTGCCCCGGCCGCCGATCCCCGCCCCTGCGGCAAGGTCCCGCCGTGCGCTCTGCAGTGCCGGGAAGAGTCCAAAGCTCAGGGTTGCAACGGCAGCAGCGACGAGCGCGAACACCAGAACCGGCTGGTCGAGCCGGATTTGCGTTTCCCACGGAACGCCTTGTCGCGGCATGAACCCTGAGAGCGCGGCGATGCCCGCATATGCCATCAGACAGCCCGCAGCAAGCCCACCCAGTGCCAGCAGGGCGCTTTCTACCAGCAGCTGCCGGACAATACGCCCGCGGCTCGCGCCGATCGCTGCGCGAATGCTGATCTCCCGCTCGCGCGTCGTCGCGCGTGCCAGCAGCATGTTGGCGACGTTGCAACACGCAATCACCAGCAGCAGGCTGACCGCTCCGAAGAGCGTGTACAACACACCCCGGAACTCGCGGACGACCCAGTTGATCACGGTGATCAGCGCCATGCGGGAGTGTGGCGGATAGTCGTCCGGGTGTTCCGCAGCACGCCGGGCGGCGACGACGTTGAGCTGCGCCTCGGCCTCCTCGATCGACACGCCTGGCCGCAAGTGCGCCTGAAACGCACGTGTACCGCGAGCCTGCTGCGGATCGTCGGTTCGGCTGAGGGCCGACGGAATCCAGAGATCCGCGATGTTCCACTCGAAGCGCGGAGGCATGACGCCGATGACCGTGCGGGGTTCGCCGTTCAGTACGAGCGTGCGTCCCACCACTGCCGGATCCGCGTTGAACAATCTGACCCACGCGCGATGGTTCATGACGGCGACAGGCGGGGCACCCGGCGCCGCATCCCCATCGCCGAACACGCGGCCCAGCAGCGGCTGCACGCCGAGAAAGGTGAACCCATTCGGCGTCATCCAACCGATCAGCAACCGTTCCGCGCCTGCATCGCTCACCCAGTGCATTGGCTCCAGACTCGTCCCCACGACGTCCTCGAACACGTTTGTCTGCTGCTGGTAGTCCAGGAACTCGTCCGCAGGAAAGTACGGACCTCGGAAGACGCGGCCTGATGCGTCGTTTAACACTACATTGACCATTCGATCCGACCGCGAGTATGGAAACGGATCGAGGACGACGTTGCGGAGCACGCTGTAGATGACCGTCACGGCACCGATCCCGAGCGCAAGGGTGATCATCGCGACAGCGGTGAACCCGGGCGTCCTCGCCAGGGTACGAACGCCGTAACCGACGTCGCGGCGAAGGTCTTCCACCCAGATAAACGATCGCGTGTCGAACCGGCGGATGTGCGCCATCGCGGACCTCGCTATGACGCGGAGTGGAGCGCGTTTCTACTGGAATGTCAAATAGATGCTGAAGGCCAGCCTGACTCTTCTCGCAGCGCGGCGGCAGGATTGAGCACGAGCCCCCGCCGCGCCGCGATCAGGCAGGCGAGCAGGCCGATGCCGCCCACGATAGCGATGACCCGGCAATGACCAGCGGATCGCGGGCCCGAACGCCGAACAGCAGGCTCGCGACGATCGAGCCCATGGCGAGTGCGCCGGCGATACCCGCCGTGGCACCGGTGGCCAGCGCCAGCGTCAGGATGACGGTGATGCAGAAGGCGGGATCGCGCCGCAGGCTCTTGAACGCATCACGAATGTGGAACGTCATCGCCGTGAAGTCACTGCAGTCTGGCGATTGCGCCTCGCGCCGCGTCGGCGACCGGGACCAGGGCGCTGACGCGGCCGCTGATCGACGCGACCGGTGCGGCGACGGGCGTCGCGAGCCAGAACGCCAGCAACAGCACGAGTCGCCCCACCACGACATAGTACGGCATGTGGTCCGTGAGAGCGGATCTCTACGGGCGCGCGGGTGTGATCGCGGGTGTGATGATGATGCTGCGGAACTCAACCGGGCCGTGGTCCCCCTGCAGCAGCAGCGGACCCGGCTCTCCTTCGCGGCTGTCCAGCGCGGCGCCGGTGATGCCCGGTATCTCCGCTTCGCAGATGATCGTCTTTCCGTTGAGCATGATCGTGACGAGGCGTCCGACGAGGGTGACGTCGAGCGTCTGCCACTCGCCGGCCTTGCGCGCTGCCGGCTGATTTGGCGCGAGAAATCCGTAGACAGCCCCCAGCGCCCCGACGGCGGTCTGATCGTCTTCGAGATCGACGATCTGCACCTCGTAGCGTCCGCGGAGATAGATGCCGCTGTTGCCGTCGTTCGGATAGCGGAACTCGACGTGCAGCTTGAAATCGTCGAAGGTGGGATCGGTGACGAGATTGCCGCCGGACTTGCGGTTGCGCAGGATGCCGCCGGCGATTTCCCATTCGTTGTCGCCGCCGGCGGCGTGCCAGCCGGCGAGGCCGGGTCCTGTGATCAGAGAGACCGCGCTGCCCCAGCGCGGCGGCGTCGTCCGGCGCAGCAACGGCGCACGGACGCCCGTCCACTCGAGGGGTTTACCGTTGGCGAGCGTCATCTTTCCGCTGAGGCGATCGCCGTCGAGACGGCCCGTGACGACGAAGTCTCCGTCGACACGATCCCACTGCGGCGGAATCACGAATCTGATTACGCCGTCCTCGAAGTTGACGCGCGAGATCGGACGTGCGCTTCCCGATGTGCCGACGAACTGTCCGACGAGCGTCTTGACGCCCGAGTGCCGCACCTCCAGCCATGCGGCGCGATCGCCGCGCGCCGTGCGGACCGTGAGATCCCAGCGTCCGACGATCGGCGGGGCAGTCGGCGCTGACTGATATCCGGAAAGCAACAGAGCGAGCAGGAACGTCACGGCTGATTCCACGATGTCGATTCCTCCTTAGTAGATAGCCGCCGCGATACGCCATCGCAGGTAAGCACGACCCGCCGGTACCATCTCAGTGAGGCCGCTCGAGGAGAAAGCCGCGACGCGTAATCGTCGGGAAACACGAAGCGCGGTCAGCGACAGACACCCAACCAGGACAACGAGCGCGCGCATGGCATCCCACGATAGCGCAACTCGGCGCTCGCGGACAGCGTCAGGCTGCACCGCAAGGCCACCTCCGCCGGCGAGATGACATCAAGACCGCGCGCCCGCAGCAGCCTTTCCGCTCAGCGCTGCGTACTCTTCGGAGACGTATGCGATCGCGGCGGCAGACTCGTTCCTCTCCCTCAGTGTCTTCAAAAGATCGCGGAGCGCGTTCGCCTTATCCGTACCGTGACCAGAGGCCACGACGTGCAATGGATCTTTGCCGCCGTCGAAGAGACTGACGTGCGTCAACGCGTCGGGCACGGGCGCCCGGTCCCAGTCGAGTGCAAATCCTTGTTGGGCCATGTCACACCTCTCCAGGGATTATGGCGGGACCGCAGCCGCGAAACCACTGAGCTGGCATTTCGGCCATCACCATTTCGCCTAGATGATCCGGTGCTCGCGCAGCAGCGCGGCGATCGTCGCGTGGCTGTCATGGAATGCGGCCCAGACGGATCGGCACCAGGCATCGATCGCGAGGTCCCGTTCGGGACCCTCAGGCACGGCCGCGACGTCTAGTACGGTCATGCTGCCGCGGTTGGCAGGAAGCTCGATGACTGGCCACTCTCTTTTCTGGCGGCCCAGCCGCATGTGCGCGCGCTGCACCTGCCTGCCGGAATAGTGCTTCTCGATACGTAAGTAGAGACCCACGAGCGCAAACACAATCCCAATCGGCTTATCGTCCTTACCCGCGGTTTGGGCCTTGAATGCGTCGACCACGTGCTGAAGGATGAACGACGCGCCGCCCTGCTGCATGGTGTACGCGTACACTTCGTCGTACGCTGCACGCACCGGGTCATCGATCATCGACAGAAGCAGGATACCCTTCGCGCACTGGGCAAAGAGAGGAAAGTGGCGATGCCGAAACGATCCGTCTCATCAGCGCGCGGCGCGCGAGTCGCCGGGAGCGCCCGGTCTGCAACGCGAAAGATTGACTTTTCTGACATTCCCGATTCGTCGCCCGCGCAGTTGAAAGCGATGCGGCGCGTGGGCCGTCCTCCACTCGGTTATGAACCGCGGCAGCTGATCGCGATCCGGGTTGATCCGGGCGTGCTCGATCAGTTCCGCAAGGAAGCACGCCGACGACGGGTAGGCTACCAGACACTGATCAACGAAGTCCTGGCACAACATGTCCGCAAAGATGTCGCGTAGGACGCCCCAACGGCGGGGAAATCCACCAGACTCCGTGAGGCGACACGCCAGGAACTGGCGTTGTCGCGCTTCTTTCGGCTTTTCTGTGAAGTCCTCGGCCTTCAAGCCCCGGCAGTAGTCAGAACTCACGTCCTCCCTCACGAGCCAATCCGGTCGCATCACGCAAAGTGCTGCGCGTGCTGCAAGATGCGCTGACCTCTCCCGTCCGCGCGTTGCGGCGTCCTCCTTGCCTTCACGTTCCGCGGCCCCGACGAACCGATCCACAAGGTGTCCGACCTCTGCGTCTTGTGTGTGACGCAACGGCGGGGCCCCCATTCACTTTCACTTGGAGGAATATCCATGCGCGCATTGTTTGTGCTGTTCGCGATCGTCGCTCTCGCGGCGATCCCCACTGCTGCCCAACAGAAATCACCGGCGAAGCCGGCGTCTGCAGCGAAGGCCGCTGCCACGCCGGGCGCACCCGTCAATCTGAACACCGCCAGCCAGGCGCAGCTCGAAACGCTTCCGGGCGTCGGCGCGAAAGCGGCGCAGCGGATTCTGGAGTACCGGCAGAAGAACGGGAACTTCAAGAAAGTCGAGGATCTGATGAACGTCAAGGGGATCGGGGAAAAGAGCTTCCTGAAGCTGAAGCCGCTCATCACCGTGACTCAAAAGGCGGATCCCGCCGGTGGATCCGTTCAATAGGGGATTCACGATCCTCGAAGTGCTGTTCGTGGTCGCGATTGCCGGAACGCTCGCGGCCATAGCAGTGCCGCAAAGCCTTCGCGCTCTCGATGATTTCCGCACCCGTGCAGCCGCGCAGTTCCTCGCGCAGAAACTGTCGGCCGCACGCTTCCAGGCTGTGAAGCGATCGGTCACTCACGGGTATCGCTTCGAAGCCGTCGGCGCCGACTACCGCATGTCCCTCGTCGCCGACGGCAATCGCAACGGGCTGCGGACCGCGGAGCTTCAGAGCGGCATCGACAGAACACTAACGGAACCGGAGCGCCTCGAATGGCACTTCGCGGGTGTGGCGTTCGGCATCCTGGACAACGTTCCCGACGCCGACGGGCAGTCCGCCGGCACTGCCGACGGCGTGCGCATCGGCGGCTCGAAGCTCCTCGCGATGAACGCGGACGGCACCGCTTCATCAGGAACGCTCTACGTGCACGGTGCCGGCCGTTCCCAGTACGCCGTGCGCGTGCTGGGCAGCACCGGCCGCGTACGGATCCTCAAGTTCGACGCAATCCGGCGGCGGTGGGTGGACCTTTCGTAGCAGACCAATGGAAAGACGACGGGAGGGGAGAGTGGCGGGACGGGGTGTGCGCGCCCGGGTCCGACTGGGACATCGACTCGTCATCGTGGATGTGAGCGCACGCGGAGCGCTGGTGGAAGCGCAGTGTCCGCTGCGGCCGGGATCGCGGATCGAAGTGCAACTGGAAGGAAAGATGCGCGGCGGAATGGTCGCGGCCAGGGTGACGAGGTGCGCGGTCGCTGCGATTCATCCAGAGAGCGGGATCACGTATCGCGCGGCGCTCGCGTTCAGCGAATCCTGCGATTGGGTGAGGGAAGCGATGACCCAGAGTGGGTACGCGCTCCCCGACGGAACGACCGCCGACGCGTCGCATGGAGAGGCTGGCGGGGACGACATACCCGAAATGGCTATACGAGGCGCACAGGAGAAGGGACGAAGCACGAAATGATTCAGACATTTCGCCGGCGTGAGATGGCATCAACTTTGGAGTCTGCGCGAACCTCCGTTCTCAAGGGAGGCGCAATGGCTCGCGGATGGTATCGATCGTCGGAGCGGCGTCGTGGGATCGCGGGCCTGCTCGGTGCGATCACTGCCGCGCTCCCTGATGCACGCGAGCCAAAAGCGCTCCGCCAGCGATTCCAGTCGGAGTTGCGCGACCTGTTGAACGCCCGCGAAGTGGAGTTGCGGGACGGGCCGGCGATTCCGCGGCCTCCCGAGAACGCGATCTCCATTGACGTCACGTCGGGCGAGTATACGCTCGGTTCGATCGACGTGCTCTTTGATGAAGGGACCTGCGCCTTCGACGAGTGGGATCAGCAGGTGCTCGAGTCGGCGCGGCATCTCGGGGCGCTCGTGCTCCTGATCGATCGGGCGCAACGCGGTGGCGGTGCCGGCGGTGCAATCGCGTCGCGCGGCGCCGATGGTGCGGCTCCGATCGTTGGCTCGAGTGCAGGCATTCGCAGCGTTCGCGCCCGCATCGAGCGCGTAGCCGCCACCGATTTTACGGTACTGATCGAAGGCGAGAGCGGCGTTGGCAAGGAGCTGGTCGCGCGGCAGATTCATGACCTGTCCTGCCGGCGCGAGGGACCCTTCGTCGCGGTCAATTGCGCCGCGATTGTCGACACGCTTCTCGAGGCGGAGCTATTCGGAATCGAAGATCGGATTGCAACCGGCGTGCGCGGGCGTCGTGGCAAGTTCGAGCACGCGCACGGAGGAACACTCTTCCTCGACGAGGTGGCCGATCTGTCCTCGGCCGCGCAGGCGAAGCTGCTCCGTGTGATCCAGGAAATGTCCGTCGAGCGCGTAGGCGGCTCCGGTGCCCGCGAGGTGGACACGCGCATCATCGCTGCCACGAACCAGAAACTGTCAGCCCTCGTCGCGCGTGATCGCTTTCGGCTCGATCTGTACTACCGGCTGCACGGAGTCGAGATCGTCGTCCCACCTCTCCGAGAACGGCCAGAGGACATCCTCGAGCTTGCCGGTTACTTCCTGGAGCGGCACCGCGACTTTCGGCGGCTTCGCTTGTCGGATGCCGCGTCAGATGCGCTCCTGGCGTACGGCTGGCCGGGCAACGTCCGCGAGCTGGAGCGCGTCGTCGAGCGCGCCGTCGCGCTTGCGGCAGGCGATCGCCTGCAGCTGGACGACCTTCCGCCGGCGCTGCTCGACGGGTACACGCGGATCCTGCTGCCGTCATTCCGTGAATTCGAATCCTTGCGTACGTGGGGCAGCCGGTACGCGCGAATGGTGTACGAACGCTGCGAACACAACAAGCGGCAGGCGTGTCGAGAGCTGGGGATCTCGTACCACACGCTGCAGGCATATCTCCGGTACAAACCGGATGTCGTGGCCGGGTTGCCTCCGGCGAACGGGAGTGGCGAAGGCAGAGCGGATGACCCGCAGAGGTGCGCGCCAGAGTCCCAGTCTGGAGGAGTTCAATGGTGAAGAAGGTGGTGTTCACGGCGATCGTGCTGGCGGGCCTTCTCGCGACGCCGAATGTCGCGCTCGCGGATGACGACGGGAGCGAGACGTGCGCGACGGATCTGCTGGACTGCTACGCGGGGGCTGCGAAGATCGACAGCTTCTGGTACCGGTGGGCCGCGGGCGTGGACTGCGAACTGAAGTTCGCGAACTGCGCGCGGATCATGGTGATCGGCGCCTGACTGATCGGTGCGGCCGGGTCCGCAGGGTCCCGGCCGCACGGAAAGAGATTCGACGAGTGCGCATTCCTGGCGTGAGCCTCATCGTGACCGTAGCGTTCATTGCGGCGTGCGGGCCCCGGCCGTTGCCGACCGCGCGGGTCGCGCCGATCTTTGGACCCGCCGTCGGCCGCGACACGATCTCGGGCCACGTAGTCGACGATCGCGGCACCGTGTATCTCATGGTTGGAGCCAGCACGCTGGTCTCCATCGATCTCGAGTCGCGCACACAGCGTACAGACGTCATCCGATTGCCCTCGACCGAACGTTGCTGGGGACTCGCACGCCTTTCGGACGGCTCGCTCTGGACGTTGATGGGGATGAACGCGGTGATTCAAATAGGACCAGGTGCTGCCGTCGCGCGTGAAGTGTCGCTCCCCGTCGCACACCTTGGCGTCTTCGGCGCGCGCGATCGGCTGATCCTTCAGCGGGGCAGTCTTCCGGCTGGTGAACCTGTCTTGTATTCGGGCACACCTGGTGCCGCGATCCAGTTGCCATGGAGCGAGATGACCGCGCGGCCATTCGAAACGCTGGCAATGGGCGCCGCGGCCGCACTCAACCTCGTGTCGTGCGGAACCACGCGCAGCGGCGAGATTCCATGCTGGTTTCCAGATGAACCAGCCGTGTTTCTCATCACCGGCGATGGCCGCACCAGGCGACTCACGCTCGACGGCTTGCCGCACGCCGCTCCTGAAGTGCTGATCAACGCGCGTACCCCGCAGCGGCCGGTGCGGGATGTCTTCGTCGAAAAGGACGGGACGATGTGGGTGTTGAGTACGGGAACGCGGCTGCCGGAGGGAAAGGATTTGCCCGGCGGCTGGCTGCTCGCGCGTTACGGCCGGCGCGGCGAATCGATCGATCGACGGCTGCTGCCGGAACCTGCGAGGTTGATCCTGCGAGCAGCTGGCGGGCGAGCGCTCGTGCTGACGGGAAGCGGCATGGTGGCGGAGGTACAGCCGTGAAGTCGCCCGGGCCTTTGCGCTTCTTCGTCGCCATGGACCTTCATGCTCCGTATGCACTCCTGACGCTGATAGTCGTCCTGCTCATCGGGCTGTACATGACCGCAGCCGGACCGGCCACCGGTCTCGAAGATGCCGTAGGGATGCTGATGTTCGTGCAGATGTTCCTGGCATCCAGCGGTTTCTCCGACCGAGCGCGGCGCGGACATTTCGATCCGCTGCTCACGTTTGCGAATGGGCGATCCCGCGCACTCGCCGCCCATTGGATGATTTCGAGTCTTCCCGGGCTGACTGCCTGGCTCCTTCTCGTCCTCGCCGCGATCGTCCGAGGATCCGCGGGGACGACAGCAGTCATCTGCGGAACCGCGGCCGCGATGTTCATCGTGTCGGCCGTCGCGTGGGCGGCAGGATTCACGCTGGCCCGTGGTACCGCCGGTTTCCTCTGGACCGCCGCGCTCTTCGTGATGTTGGTTCGACGCGTTAATGTCATGGCGGCTCCCGCGCCACTCTCCTATGTGTTTTGTCCGTTTCTGCTCATGAAGCCAGTCGATCCGTTTGTCGTCCTTGCCACGGTGCTCATCGCCGCGGTTGTGTTGTTGTGTGTCTGGCGGCGGGCCCCTTGGCTCGACATCTACCTCCTGGAGCGCGCATGAATGCCCGCCTCGAACTCGCCGGCGTGACGAAAAGCTTCGGACCCCAGAAGGTGTTGGACGACGTGTGGATTGAGGTGAGGGGCGGGGAAGCGGTGGGGCTCGTTGGCGCAAACGGCGCGGGAAAGACGACGATGTTGCGGATTGCTGCGGGACTGGTCGTGGCGGACCGCGGAACGGTGCGATGGTCCGAGCCGGCGCCGCGCATCAGGTACTTCGGCGGAGAGATGACACTGCCGCCGCAGGTGCAGGTGGGGCGATGGGCGGGCCTGTTCGGCGTGCGGATCGACGATCGCCGCAGCATCGGCCAGTTGTCACGTGGCAACCGGCAGTTCTTCGGGCTTCGAATCGTGCTTGCCGGAACCGGCACGGACCTGATCCTGCTCGACGAGCCGTGGGAAGGACTGGATCCCGCCGGCACCGCGTGGCTGACGAGCGCGTTGCGCCGCTGGCGGGCCGCGGGCGCGGGCATCCTGATCTCGTCGCACCGGTTGCACGATCTCGACGCCGTCTGCACACGCTTCGTGTTGCTGCAGAGTGGCAGATGTCATCCGGTTGCGGAACGCGAGCGCCTGCCGCGGGTCGAGCAGCTGGCGCTGGCATTCGCGGGAGCGCGACGATGATCGCGGCGCTTGCCTGCGGACTCGCGCTGTTTCAGGCGCCCGTAACCGTCACGTACGAGAAAGTGCCGGCAGAAGTATCCGAGGTGCTCGTGTACGAGTGGAGGGATCACACTCCACCCGGCGCAGTGCAGGTGTCGGTGCAAAAGAGTGGAGACACGCTGCTTCTGACCGCCTCATCGTCCGCGCTTGTGATCGTGATGTTCAGGCGAATCGATGGAGCGTATCTGATTGACGGGCCACTGACGTGGCCGTCTCGCGATCAACGACGTATCGTCCCGACGACGTGGCGCCGCACCGACCGCGGTGCAATGCCGGCCGATGCGCCTGTGGGAGCGTCCGTCGAATGGCTGCGGGGTGACGCGCTCGAGGGACAGTGGCCGCGATGCTTCAGGGACGAAGCGGGTTGGGAGTGCTGGGGCATTGAGCCCGCGAACCGCGGAGTCGTCGCGGTGACCGGGGAGCGAGTATGGTGGACGATTGGCGCTCCACCGGCTTCCGCTCCGATGCGCGCCACGGCATGGGGGCGCATGGTGCGCGTGTCGGACTCCTCGACGTCATCCGCCGGTCTCCGATTCACGTTTGCGCATCCGGTGGCGCCGCCAACAGAACGGCTCGCGGGATTCCGTCTCGATACCGCGGCGGTTTCGGGTGTGCGCGCCATCGTGATGGCGCCAGGAGTGGCGTGGGTCACCGGCGAACAGATCCCGCCAAAGGCGTGGATGGACGTCCGCACAGAACGAGCGGGCCCGGCGTTCATTCCACTCCAAGACGTTGCGAATGCACCCGCTGCCTTACCCTTGCACGTCCGGCTTCCCGAGCGCCGGACGGTGACGGGGAGAGTCTCGACTCCTGGCGATCACGCGGCCGCTGGCGCACTCATCACCGTGTTTCGCGCGATTGACCCGCCGGCGCCGGCCGGCAGCCATGCGAAGCCGCGCCGAGTATTTGCGGCTGAGACGGTCGCGAACGAGGACGGAACGTTCCAGGTCGACGGGATCGGTGAGGCTGACTACGAGATCGTGGCTTTTCACTCGCAGCTCGGACGCGCGTCTGCCCTGCTGGATTCCGCGCAGACCGAAGTAGTCCTGCGGCTCGCCGCGAGCGGGATCGTCCGTGGACGTGTTCTCGCCGGCGGAGTTCCAGTCGACGGTGTCGCGATCGTCAGCGTGCCGGATGCCGCAACGTTCAACGCAGTCGCGGATTTGACAGATGCGAAGGGTGGCGACGCGAAAACGGGGACTGACGGGCGCTTCAGCGTAATGGCCTCTGCGGCAGGAGGAGGAGAACTGCGTGTCGGCGGCGGCCCGTACGCGGTCAAGCGTATCGCGCTGCCGCGCCCACCGGTGCCGACGCTGGATCTCGGCGACATCGACCTCGGGACAGCCATCGAGTTGCTCGTGGTTCTCGATCGCGATCCTGGGTGTGTCGTTCAGGCGGTCGGCCCGGTGGGGCGCACCGGTTTGCAGATCGTAACGGGCGTCCGGAGAGGCGACGGCTCGTTCAAGGTCTCAGTTCCGGAGCCGGGACTATGGCAATTTGGGTTGTTATGTCGGGAGCAGCGACGGAGTCTGTCGCCAGGAATGGTGCAGATCGGCGCCGCGAATCAGGGTAAGGAGATCCGCTTCACGGTGCGCTGAGGCTGCCGGCTTCCCGGCAGTGCTGCCGCGCGGCCGTCAAAAGGGGCGTAAACAGAGTAGTCCGCGGCTGGTACTGGCGTTGCTCATTGCACCGTCACCAGCACATGGCCCACGGCTATGCCCTCGTGTCCTCCGGTCGCCCGCTGGAGCTTCGCGACCTCGGGGAACTTGCGCCGAAACACGACGAGGTCATTGTCGAAGTAGCGGGCTGCGGGATCTGCCACACCGACGTCGGCTTCGCCGTGGGAGGCGTACCGACACGGCATCCACTGCCGCTCGTCCTCGGGCACGAGATTTCCGGCCGCGTGAGCAAGGCCGGCCGAGCCGCGACGCGATGGGAAGGTGCGGCGGTGATCGTGCCCGCTGTGATCCCCTGCGGTGTGTGCGGCGCGTGCCTCGCCGGCCGGCCCACCATCTGCCGCGATCAGTTCATGCCCGGCAACGACGGCGACGGCGGCTTCGCCACGCACGTCAGGGTTCCTGCCCGGGGACTGTGCGCGGTGCCGGATGCCTTGCCCGGCGGGCTGCCGCTCGCGTGGCTCTCGGTCGTCGCCGACGCCGTCACCACGCCGTACGAGGCGGCCAGACGCGCCGGCCTCGGTCCCGAACATGTGGCGGTCTTCGTCGGCGCCGGAGGTGTGGGCGGTTTCGGCGTGCAGATCGCCGCGGCGCTCGGCGCCGCAGTGGTCGCGATCGACGTTGATGACAGGCGGCTCGCGATGGCGGCTGCACACGGCGCGCACCTCACACTGAATCCATCGTGCAGCGACGCGAAATCGATCAAGGCGGCGGTGCGCGCGTTCGTCAAAGAGAGCGGCCGCAGCGGCATCGGCCTGCGGGTCTTTGAAACGAGCGGGACGCCCGCCGGCCAGCAGACCGCATTCGGACTCCTCGACTTCGGCGCCCACCTCGCCGTCGTCGGTTACACGCCAACACCAGTAGAACTTCGACTTTCGAACCTGATGGCGCTCGACGCAACCGCTGCGGGGAACTGGGGATGCCCGCCCGACCGTTATCCCGAAGCGCTCGAGCTCGTCCTGAGCGGTCGCATCAGGCTCGGTGACTTCGTCGAGACGCATCCGCTGTCGCAGGTACGGCGCGTGTTCCAGTCCGTAATCGATCACCAGATGACGCGGCGCGCGATCCTTGTACCCGAGAACCACTCATGAAGAACCACGATCTGATCGAGCCCTTCACGCCGCGGGAGATCCTGATGGATCGCCGGCCGGTGCACGACCGTGATGGCCGCCCGGTGGCCGGCCTTCACGCGGTGTACATCACGCTCAACAATCCGCGCGAGCTGAACTCCTACACGACGTCGATCGTGAAGGAAGTGATCCTCGCGCTCAATGCGGCCTCGAACGATCGTGGCGCGGTCGCGGTCGTGCTGACAGGGGCGGGCGATCGCGCGTTCTGCACGGGCGGAAACACGAGGGAGTACGCCGAGGACTACGCAGGATCGCCGGCCGAGTACCGCCAGTACATGCGGCTCTTCAACGATATGGTCAGCGCGATCCTCGAATGCGACAAGCCGGTCATCGCGCGGGTCAACGGAATGCGGGTCGGCGGCGGCCAGGAAATCGGGATGGCCTGCGACTACTCGATCGCCAGCGACCTCGCCGCGTTCAGCCAGGCGGGGCCGCGCCACGGCTCGGCGCCCGACGGCGGGAGCACCGACTTCCTGCCGCTGTTCGTCGGGATCGAACGCGCAATGGTGAGCTGCACGCTGTGCGAGATGTGGAGCGCGCATCGCTTCTACGCTTATGGCGGACTGACCGAAATCGTGCCCGCCCTTCGTCTGCAGGGCAAATGGTTGCCGAATCCGCTGGTCGTGACCGATCGCGTGCTGGACGAATTCGGACGCCTCGTGCTCGGTGAATGGAAGACGGGTGACGACCGCGAACGCGGAAAGGCACTGCTGCTGAAGGGACAGATCGATCTGTCACGCCTCGACGAGGCGGTGGACGCGCTCGTCACGAAGCTGCTCTACACGATGCCGGACTGTCTGTCGAAGACGATCCAGAGTCTTCGCAAGCACAAACTCGAGCACTGGGATCGCAACCGCGAAACGAACCGCGCGTGGCTGGCGCTGAACATGATGACGGAGGCGAACGCTGGCTTCCGCGCGTTCCACTACGGCAACCGCGACGCGCGCGAGGTGGATTTCGTGCGCCTGCGCCAGCGGATGGCCGAGGGAGCGAAGTGGAGCGAGGAGCTCGTGCGCGAGATTGCGCCGTGGGCTGCGGGCGTGGCGGAGAAGGTCTGATGGCGTTGTCCAAGGCATCGCTCGAATTTCCGCACGGTGGACGGATCGCGCGGCTCACGCTGCGCGCGCCGAAGGCCAACATCCTCGACGCGCCGATGATCGCGGACCTCAACACCGCCGTCAGGCAGCTGCACTCGCGCGGCGACCTGCACGCGCTCGTCATCGCCGCAGAGGGATCGCATTTCAGCTTCGGCGCGAGCGTAGAAGAACATCTGCCGGACCGGATCGCGCCGACCCTCGCGGCGCTCCACGGACTGCTGCGCAACCTGCTGGACGTGCCGGCGCCAACCATCGCCGCCATCCGCGGCCAGTGCCTTGGCGGCGGACTCGAGCTCGCGCTCGCCTGCGATCTGCTGATCGCGGAAGAAGGAGCGCAACTCGGGTGCCCGGAGATCAAACTCGGCGTCTTCCCGCCGGCGGCCTCCGTCCTGCTGCCGGCGCGGATCGGAAGCGCGCGCGCCGCAGCGCTCATCCTGACCGGGAACTCGATCAGCGGCCGCGAGGCGCAGGCGATCGGCCTCGTCGCGCTGGACGTACCTGATGGCGAGCTCGACACCGCGCTGGAGACGTGGCTGTCCTCCTCGTTCCTGCCGCGGTCCGCGTGCGGCCTCCGTTTCGCCGCCGCCGCCTCGAGGCGCGACGTGATTCACGCGATGGATCACTCTCTGCCGATTGCCGAGCGCCTCTATCTCGATCGGTTGATGAAGAATCCTGACGCCGTCGAGGGGATTCGGGCGTTCCTGGAAAAGCGCGAACCGCGATGGAGCGTGGTGACGACGAAATGACTCCTGCGCTTGCCGCCATCGTCAACCGCGCCGAGATGCTGACGAACGATCTGTCGCTCGACAGTGTCCGCGCCTGGAGAGACGCCGCGCCTGGCAGGCGCGCGATTGGACACCTGCCTATCGCGGTTCCACGCGAGCTCATTCACGCGGCCGGCATGCTTCCCGTAGGAATCGTCGGCGGTGGGGACCGTCTCGAGATCATCCGGGGTGACGCGTACTTCCAGAGCTATATCTGCCACATCCCGCGGAGCACGATCGAGCTTGCGCTCAGCGGTCGTCTCGATGCGCTCGACGGCATGCTGTTCCCGTCGATTTGCGACGTCATCCGGAACCTTTCGGGCATGTGGCGCCTGCTGTTTCCCGATCGGTACGTGCACTACGTCGACCTGCCGCAGAACTTCGATCCCAAAGTCGGCGGGCGTTTCTGGCGTCACGAGCTCGACGTGCTGCGCGAGGATTTCTCACGGCTTGCAGGGCGTCCGGTCTCCGACGACTCGCTTCGTGCCTCAATCCTCGTCTATAACGAGCACCGCCGAGCCCTGCGCGCCCTGTACGAAGCACGCGCGCGACAACCGTGGTGCTATCCCGCCGCGGAGATGTACCAGGTGGTTCGCGCCGGCAACCTGCTGCCGCCGGAAGAACACACCGCTTTCGTGAATGAGTACACCCGAGAGGCCGGGCTCGATCCCGATCGCCACGACCAGGATCGCTCCCGCGTCGTCGTCGTCGGCATGTTCTGCGAGCAGCCACCTGTAGGCCTGCTCGTCACTCTCGAGCGCGCCGGCTGCTGGATTGTGGACGACGACCTGCTGCTGGGACTGCGATGGTTGACGGATGAGGTGTCCGTGACGGGCGATCCGCTCGAGAACCTGGCGCAGGCGTTCCTGTCGTCGCACGTCCGTACGGCGTCGATGTACGAGCCCGAAGGGAAACGCGGCAGCTGGCTCGTTGAATCGGTACGCCGGCTCGAAGCGGAGGGCGTGATCTTCTGCGCGCCCAGCTTCTGCGATCCGGCGCTGCTCGACCAGCCGATGCTCGTCGCGGCGCTCGACCGCGCCAGCATCCCGCACACGCAGTTCAAGTACTCCGAAGACACGGGACAGTTCGCCGTCATCCGCGAGCAGGCGGGCACTTTCTCCGATTCGATTCGCCTCTGGAGCCAGGCATGACGCAGCCGCGCGCGGTCCAGAAGGAACCAAGCATGCTCCTGCAGAAGGAGCTGATCGGCGGCCACTATGACGCGCTGGCGCGGGCCCGCGATCAGGGCAAGAAAGTCGTTTACACGTTCGTTCCGGGGAATCTAACGGAGCTGCTGCGCTCGTTCGACCTGCTGCCAGTCCTTCCGGAAATCAACGCGCTGCAGTCGGCGATGCGGAACAAGTCGGCGGGATACATCGCGGCGGCCGAGAAGGGCGGCCACAGCGAGGACGTCTGCACCTACGTGAAGTGCGACATCGGCATGCTCCGCAGCGGAAACATCGGGCCGACCGGCCAGCCGCTGCCAAAACCGGATCTGCTGCTCCTGTCGTACACGGGCTGCTTCACGTTCATGAAGTGGTTCGAGCTGCTGCGCCAGGAGTACGACTGTCCGGTCGCGATGCTGCACGTTCCGTATCAGCCTGACGGAGTCATCGAGCCCCATCAGCGCGACTACGTCGTCCGGCAGCTTCGCACGGAAGTGATCCCGATGCTCGAGCAGGTGAGCGGGCGGCGCTACGACGAAGCGGCACTGCGGGAACGGCTCGCGCTGTCGGCGGAAGCGGAAGAGGACTTCGTGCGCGTCCTCGAAAGCGCGAAACACACGCCGTCGCCAATCGACGCGTACTTCGGCGGCGTTTATTACGTCGGCCCCATCTTCAGCGCGTTCCGCGGAACGCAGGAAGCCATCGACTACTACCGTCTCCTTCGCAAAGAAGTCGAAGCGCGCATGCGCGCGGGGGGCGGGCCGATTACGCCTGACGGCCCGATGGGGCAGGAGCGGTATCGGCTTGTCGTGGAAGGGCCGCCGAACTGGACCAGCTTCCGCGAATTCTGGAAGATGTTCTCCGACGAAGGCGCGGTCGTCGTTGCCAGCAGCTACACGAAGGTGGGCGGGTTGTACGATCAGGGGTTCCGCCACGATCCGGCGCATCCACTCGAGACGCTCGCGGACTATTGCCTCGGTTGCTACACGAACCTCGGACTTCCGTCGCGCGTCTCGCTGCTCGAGCGCTACGTCCGCGAGTACCGCGCCGACGGCTTCCTGATCAACAGCGTCAAGAGCTGCAATTCCTTCAGCGTCGGCCAGCTCCTGATGCTGCGCCAGCTGGAACAGCGCACCGGCGTTCCTGGTGGTTTCATCGAAAGCGACCTCGTCGATCCGCGCTATTTCTCCGCATCTAACATCAAGAACCGTGTCGAGAGTTACCTGCAGATGCTGGATCAGCGCCGAGGGGCAGCGGTCAGCGCATGAGCGCCATGGACGTTTTCGTCGGTATCGATCTCGGCTCGACGACGACGAAGGCCGTTGTGCTCGACGTAGAGGGGCAGGCGATCGGACGCGGAATCACGAACAGCCGCAGCAACTACGACGTCGCGTGTGGCATCGCGCGGCAGGAAGCATTTGTCGCCGCCAGGTTTCACCTGACGCAGGCGGCGCTGGGAGCAACCTCGATCCTCGCTGAGCGGGCGGGCGCGCTGCTGCCGGCGTTGTCGCGCAGCTTCCGGCTTCAACAGCATCTCGCGCAGCTGACGCTTCTGCGTAGTGCACTGCACGACGTCGCGTCCCTGCCGCGCTATCAAGCGTTCGCCGCCGCGCTCCATGCCATCGTCGACGCGATTGGCGACGAGATGCGCGATGGAGCGCCTGAGATGTGCGGTCCGTTCAGTGCGCGAAAGAGCGATTTCTTCCGTGACGTTGCCGCCGCGGAGTATATGCACCTGGCCGAACGACGCGCCGAACCGAAAGGGATCACGTTCGACGTGCTCGCCAGCCTGTTCGATGCTGCCATCCTGCCTGTCGAGAACACGGCCGCGGACAACCTGTTCGAAACACACATTGGCCCAGCGCTGGACCGGATCCTCCAGAAGCGTGAGGATGCGAAGGTCGCCGGCGCGATACGCGATGTCGTGATTCGCGTTCGTGACCTGGAGTTTCACGAGGTCGCCAGCGTCGGCACAGGATACGGGCGTCAGCGGCTGCCGTTCCCGAAAGAACAGATCCGCAGCGAAATCCTGTGTCACGGGCTCGGCGCGCACGTGATGTTTCCTGCAACGCGCACGGTACTCGACATCGGCGGCCAGGACACGAAGGCCATTCAGGTCGATGCGAACGGCATCGTGACGAGTTTTCAGATGAACGATCGGTGCGCCGCCGGTTGCGGCCGCTACCTCGGATACATCGCCGACGAAATGAACGTCGGCGTGCACGAGCTCGGACCAATCGCCCAGGAAAGCCGGACGCGCGTCAAGATCAACAGCACGTGCACCGTCTTCGCCAGCGCGGAGCTGCGCGAGCGGCTGGCCCTGGGGCAGCGGCGTGAAGACATCCTCGCGGGGCTGCACCGCGCCATCGTCCTGCGGTCGATGTCGCTGCTGGCGAGGTCGGGGGGCGTGGCGGACGAGTTCACATTTACCGGCGGCGTCGCGCGCAATGCGGCAGCGGTGGCGGCGCTGACCACGCTGGTCCAGGAGAACTACGGCGATCGCCGCCTGAACATCTCTCCGGAGTCGATCTACACAGGCGCCCTCGGCGCGGCGCTGTTTGCACGCAGGGCCGAGGCGGCATGACCGTCGCTGCAGAGCGCGGCTGGATCACGGCTGGAATCGACGTCGGATCCAGCGCCGTGAAGATCGCGATCGTGCGGCAGCCATGCGATGACGGCCCGGAAGTGGCCGTCCTGCACTGCGATCGAATTCGGCGGCGCGAGCTGCGCAAGGTGATCGATGACGGGTATGCCGGCGCCCTTGCGGAGGCTTCGCTCACGCGCGACGACATCGCGTATGTTGCGAGCACCGGCGAAGGGGAGCTCGTGGACTTCCGGCGCGGACATTTCTATGGCATGACGACGCACGCGCGTGGCGCCAGCTTCCTTGTTCCCACGGCGCGTGCGGTTCTCGATGTCGGCGCGCTGCACGCGCGGGCGCTGCGCATCGACGAGCGGAGCCGCGTGCTCTCGTACCGGATGACCAATCAGTGCGCGTCCGGCTCGGGGCAGTTCCTCGAGAACGTCGCGCGTTATCTGGGTGTAACCCTGGACGACGTCGGACCGCTGTCGTGCAAGGCGACGAACCCGCAGCCGGTCAGCAGCATCTGCGCCGTCCTGGCCGAGACCGATGTCATCAACATGGTCAGCCGCGGAATCACCACATCCGACATCGTCCGGGGCATCCACCTTTCGATGGCGGGGCGTTACGTGAAGCTGCTGCAGGCAGCGGGCGCCGAAGGGGAAGTCCTGATCACTGGAGGCCTTGCCGCCGACGAGGGGCTCGCAAGCGCCCTGCGGGAGAGAGCGGCTTCCGAAAAGCTGAACATCACGATCCGTACGCATCCGCAGTCGATCTTCGCCGGCGCACTCGGTGCGGCGTTGTGGGCGCAGTATCGCCATGACCTGCTCTCGAAACGGGCCAGGGTGCCGGCGTGAGTCAACTTCCGCTCGCAGGCCGAGTCGCCGCCGTTACCGGTGGATCGGGCGGGATCGGGAGCGCCATCATCGAGCATCTTACGGCGGCGGGCGCGATCGCGTATTCGCTCGACGTGGCGAAGGCCGGCGCAGGGAACGGCTGGATCGACACGGACGTGCGCGACGACGCATCGATGAGCGCCGCAATGGCGGAAATCGACCGCCGCCACGGGCGCGTGGATCTGCTCGTTCACGCTGCGGGGATCTCGCACGATGCCGTGCTGTGGAAGATGCCGTTATACGAATGGGATCGAATCATGGCGGTCAACCTCCGCGGCGCGTTCCTGCTTCTGCGTCACGGGATTCCCGCGCTGCGACGCGCGGCGGGCGGACGCGCGGTCCTGATCGGATCGATCAATGGATCGCGCGGCAAGCTCGGCACGGGCGCTTACTCGGCCAGCAAGGCGGGGCTGATTGGACTGGCGCGCACGGCCGCGCGTGAGACCGGCCGCTTCGGAATCCGCGTCAACGTGATCGAACCAGGGTGGGTGCGCACACCGCTGACCGATGCGCTGCCGCGCGACGTGGTGGATGCGGCGGTCTCGGAGAGTCTGATGGGCAAGCTGCTCGAGCCCGCGGACGTGGCGAGGGCCGTGACGTTTCTCTGCGGACCCGGCGGAGAGGCGATTACGGGACAGGTACTGCGCGTCGATGGCGGTCAGTATCTCGGTGGCTGGTGAATCCCGGTGGATGGCTGGAGGTGATATATGGAGCTTCGTTACGGACAACGCTGCCAATGGGCCGAGCCAACGCTGTTTCTCGCGCATCCGTTCTGGATCGCGGCGGAAGAGTATCCCTGGAGCTGCCGCGTAGATAGCGTGCCGCGGCCGATCGAGGACACGACCGCGTGCCGCGCGTGCGACCGCTGGCTGCCCGTGAAGCCGCGCGTCAGGCTGTTACGCAACCGCGAACAGGTCTAACACCCGAGTGCGCTGGTCAGCGGACGCTCTCTGTGCGACATGCCGCTCCGCGACTGCCTGCTCGAACGTGGGACCGGGATCGGGATCGCGGTAGAACACGCCCGTGTAGAGCACCTTCCCGTAATCCTGCGCGAGCTCCATTGCCGCCAGACGATTCGACGAATCGTGGCCGCATGACGTCAGTGCACGCATCTCGGCCTTGTGCTGCTTCAGCTGTGCCTCGGGCTGGCCGTAGGTCACGCACGGCGACTGCACGTTTACGAATGCAAAGCCGGGAAATCGAATCGCTTCCTCGATGATCGACGCGAGTCCCGGCATGTCCGCCGGCGTGCCCTGCGCGACGAATCGCGCGCCGTACGCGAGCACGTAAAGGAGCGGATTCACCGGATCCTCGAGGCTGCCGTACACGGATGACGCCGTGGCGAGGCCGCGCGGCGAGGTCGGCGAGAGCTGACCCTTCGTCAGCCCGTAGATGTGATTGTCCATCACGATGTAGGTGATGTCCGGATTGCGGCGGATGGCATGAGGCACGTGACCGCCACCGATCGAGAAGCCGTCGCCGTCGCCGCCCGCGGCAAGTACCAGCAGATCGGGACGCGACAACTTGATTCCCTGCGCGATCGGCAGCGCGCGTCCATGGACGGTATTGAACCCGTAGGTCGTCGTATACCCGGGAATGCGGCTCGAGCAGCCGATTCCGGAGACGAATGCAATCTCATGCGGCGCCCTTCCGATATTCGCGAACGCGCGGTAGATCGCCTGCACGACTCCGTAGTCGCCGCATCCGGGACACCAGATCGGTTTCAGCTCCGACTTGTAATCTTTGGCCTGCATCAATCCACCGCCACCTGTAGCTCGGGGACGCGAGAGCGCTGCAGTTGCTGCGCGAGTCCGGCGAGGCGTTCCGCGATTTCCGCCGGCGTGAATGGGTTCGCGCCGCTCCTGGCAAATGAGGTGACGCCGGACGGAATCGTCACGAACATGCGCAGCAGCCGATAGAGCTGTCCCTGTGACGACTGCTCGACGATCAATCCCGCGCGGATCGACGCGAAGAAATCGTCATAGGCCGGCTGCGCAACGGGATACAGCAGTATGGGCACCAGCAGCTTCGCGTGCACGCCGAGCGCATCCGCGCGCTGCAGCGCGTCACGCGCGATGCCCGCGACGCTGCCCCAGGCGATGAGTCCGATTGGCGCATCGGGATCGCCGACGACAGTGGCCGCGCCACGCCAGCGGGTCAACGGATCGAGCTTGCGGATGCGCTTCTCGTTCATGCGAGCGTGGTTGGCGCCGCCTGAAGATGGCGCGCCGTGCTCGTTGTGCTCGATGCCGGCAGCCAGATAGTTGCCTCCCGCCATGCCGGGCTCGCTGATCGGACTGATTCCCGATTCCGTGAACGCGTAGCGCGCGTAGGACTCGAGCTCGCGCGGCGACGGACGGCGGCGATCGACGATGGTGAATGCCGCCGGATCGATCCGATCGACGACTTCCTTGCGCAGCCCGATCTCGCCATCCGACAGCAGGATGACCGGCGTCTGGTACTGCTCCGCGATGTTGAACGCTTCGACCGTGGTCGCGAACATGTCCGCAACGCCGGTCGGCGCGAGCACGGGACGGACGACGTCACCATGCGCGGAGAAGACAGCCTGGAATAGATCCGATTGCTCGCTCTTCGTCGGCATTCCGGTTGAGGGTCCGCCGCGCTGAACGTTGACGCAGACGAGCGGCAGCTCTGCGATGCTCGCGAGGCCGAGCATCTCGGTCTTGAGCGACATGCCGGGGCCGGACGTCGCCGTCATGGCTTTCTTCCCGGCGAAGGACGCGCCGACCGCGGCGCCGGCGCCGGCGATCTCGTCCTCCGCCTGGAGGACCACGCCGCCGTGCTTCCACATCTCGCGCCCGAGGAAGTGCATGATTTCTGTCGAGGGCGTGATGGGGTAGCCGCCGAAGAAGGTGCAGCCGGCGACGATCGCCGCGGCCGCGCACATCTCGTTGCCGTCGGCCAGCAGTGTCGGTCGCGCCGATTCTCCGGGCAATCGCGCAGGCGCCAGGCGTCGAGCGCTCGCGATCGGATGCTGCTCGGCGTACCGGCGTCCCGCGTCGAACGCGCGCTCGTTGCGCTCGAGAACCTCCTGGCTCTTTTTCGCGAATCGCTTGCGAAGCCCTGCGAGCAACGGATCCGGGACGAAGCCGAACCACTCGGCGAGCAGGCCGAGGACGACGGTGTTCTTTGCGCCGTCGTGGCCGGCGATCTCGCGCGCCAGTGCGGCGATGGGTGCGCCGACAATCTCGCCAGGCGTCATGCCCGCCAGCTGCGAGACGCCTGGGCCGGCGGCGTGCTGCGCGTCGTAGATCAGGATCGTCTGTCCGCCGACGGGCAGCTCCGCGCCGAAGCGCAGGAAGTCGTCCCAGTTCAGCGCGATCGCCACGTCGAGCATTCCTGCCGGCGTGTACACGGGCGCCGTCGAGATTCGAAGGCGGAATGACGACTCGCCGCCGCGGATCTGCGGTCCAAAGCTCTTGGTGAGGATCGCATGGTATCCCTCGAGGGCCGCGGCGGTGATGAGGGACTCGCCCGCCGAGACCACGCCGTCACCGCCGGCGCCCGCCATCCCGATGGTCAGCTCGCGCATGGCGCGGCAAGGCGCAAACGCGGTGCCTGCGGG
>DASPXV010000069.1:0-24634 GCA_035637115.1 Vicinamibacterales bacterium | reverse complement strand
GCACTCCGTGCCTGTCAGTTACGTACGGAAGCCGCACGTCGGGAGGGCCAGGCACCGCGGACAGCCCTCATGTTCGTGAAATGAACGTCGGATAATCCCTCATCTCTCAAGGGTTTGTCAAGATTCCGTGCGGAAGAAGAGGACGAAAAAGACCCGCGAACCAGAGCGTTCAATGCCGTCTAGCGTCCTTACCGGGTACGACCGTGCGAGGTCAATTCAGGGGTGCGGTCGCCTCGAAGTCCCGCTCATGCTGCTGTACGACTGGGGAAAGGTCGTCCTCGACGACAGTCATCGCGGCGGAATGGTCGAGAGGCGCGATGGCCGTCTCGAAGCGCCCGCCCCCGCTGGCACCTCCGTGAGGGGCGAGAGACGCTGCGGCGCTTTCACGAGGCATTCTTGGTAATCGTTTTCCGTTTTGGCGTACCTCAGGACGATCGCCGGTAATCGCCGCGGCTGAAATACTTCTCCAGCCACACGTACATCATGATGAAGAAATAGCGGCTGCCCATCTCGCGAAGCTTCAGCTTCGCCTCGCCCGACCGGCGGTTGCGCCAGGTGATGGGGACGACGGCCCACGTGTAGCCGCGCACGATCGCCTTCAACGGAATCTCGATCGTCAGGTTGAAATGCGGCGACAGGAACGGCCGGCAGCCGTCGATCGCGGTTTTGCGATACGCCTTGAACGCGTTGGTGACGTCGTTCAACTTCACCCGGAACAGCCACCGCAGCAGCAGGTTCGCCATGCGGTTGACCATCAGCTTCAGCCACGGATAGTCGATGACGCCGCCGCCCTTCATGAAGCGGCTGCCGAACACGCAGTCGTAACCCTCGTTGAGCTTCTGCCAGTAGCGGACGACGTCGCGGCAGTCGTCGGACTCGTCGGCCATCATCACGACCGCGGCGTCACCCGACATGCGATCGAGGCCGAAGACGACGGCGCGGCCGAAACCGTGGTCGCCGGTGTTCTTCAACGGACGCAGCTCGGGGAGCCGCGATTGCAGCGCCTCGAGGATCGGCAACGTTTCGTCTGTGCTTCCGTCGTCCACCACGATGATCTCGTGCGGCACGTGGTGGAGGCGCAGCTCCACGTGCAGATGCTCGACGGTCGCGGCGATGCAGCCCGCTTCGTCGCGCGCGGGAATGACGATGGAGAGCAGTGTGAGCGGCGCAGTATCGCGCTGCGGCTCGCTCGTCAACGGCTCATCTCCAGCCACCCGGGATTCCGCTCGGCGTGAACCGCGATTTCTTCGAAGATCGCCTCGACGGAAATCGCCGGCGTCCAGTCCCAGCTCGCGGCGGCACGCGACGCATCGAGGACCATCCATGGCACGTCGAACGGACGCGTCTCGGCTCGCGACGTGACCTGGTGCGGTCCGAAGCGCTGCGCGCACCAGCCACTGATCTGCCGCAGCGAGCGCGCGGACGCGGCGCCGCCCGAGACGTTCTGCACGCGCGGCTGCGGTGCTGTCGCCGACGCGGCGAGCTGGCGATCGAGGATCGGCACGAGGTCCGCCGGATGCAGACAGTCGCGCACCTGGTGACCCTGCCCATCGAATCCGAGATACGTGAGCGGCGCCCGCGCCTTCCAGCTATGAATCCAGAACGAGAAGATGCCCTGGTCCGCGCGGCCGAACTGCCCCGACCCGGCGAGCACTCCGCAGCGGTTGATCCAGACCGGGAAATCGTACGCCGCGCCGTACTCGAGCGCGAGTTGCTCCGAAGCGAGCTTCGTCGCGCCGTAGATCGAGACGGGCGGCTCCGTGGAAAACGATTCCGACACGCCACGCGATGACAGTCCGGCGATGTTCGTCGCGGCTGCCAGTGCATAGGCATCCCCGACGACGGTGACAGGGAGCGACGAGAGCGGCGGGATCGAATACACGCGGCTCGTGCTGAGGAGGACGAATCCGGCGCCCGCGCGCCGGCAGTACTCGAGCATGTTGATCGTGCCGACGAGATTGTGCTCGACGAGCTGGCGCGACGACGTGCGGCCGTCGATACCGGCAAGCACGCTGGGATTCGCCGCCGCATCGATCACCCAGTCCACGTCGGGCAGCTGCTCGAAATCACTCGCCTGGCGGATGTCCGCGTGCGACACGTGGACGCCGAGATCTTTCAAGCTCGCGCGATTGAGCTCGCTGCCCGGACGCATGAAGTTATCGACGCCGATGATCTCGAGACCGCTTCTCTGCTCGCGCCACAGACGCGCGATCGTCGACCCGACAAAGCCGCAGACACCCGTGATGAGAACCTTCATCGCGCGGTTGCACCCGGCTCGGGCTTCATCGCGACGACAAGGAACTGCCTGCCAAAGATCCGCCAGACGATCGGAAGACGCAGGTAGAGCCACAACATCCAGATCGGCGGCGTGCGCTCCTGCGACATCGTGTACGGAAGAAAGCGCGCCCACGATCGTTCGATCGCAAAACCGGCGAGCTCGAGGCCCTCGACAAGGGATCGATCCGTCAGCGGCAGGTAGTGATCCCAGAAGTCCCAGTACGCGCCTGGCAGATAGCGGATGTTCGGTCCCAGGCAGACGAGCCGTCCGCCGGGCCGCAGACAGCGAAGCGTTTCGCGGAACGTGCGCGCGAGACTCTGCTTGTCCGGCAGGTGCTCGAAGAAGTTGCTGGTAAACACCACGTCGAGCGCATTGTCGGCCAGCGGCCAGCGCGTGCTGCAGTCCTGCTCGACGAAGCGGACGCCGGGATCGAGCCGGCCGGCGGCCTCGGGATTGAGATCCATCCCGAGCTTGTTCGCCGCGCGGACCTGGTTGATGAACTCGCCCCACCCGCACCCGAGCTCCAGCACCGTGCCCTGCGCGGGCACGTAGCGCTGAAACACGTCGCGCGTGAGCATCGCCCACACCTTGCGGCGGTAGGGCGCCTTGGCTCCGAAACGCCGTTCGTACTCGCGCGCGAGCTCCGCGCGATGATCGCCGTCGGAGAAGACCGGCGCGGCGCCGCTCACGACGTCGTCCGGGGAAGGTGCTGCCATGCCTCCACGATCTCCGCCACGGTCGCGGGAAGCGATTTGGTGATCCCCCACGCGGGATAGTGCGCCTTCATCTTCCGCAGGTCACTGTAGTAGCAGATGTGATCGCCCGCGCGCGCCTGGTTGACGTAGGTGTGGCGCTGCGGCTTGCCGGTGACGCGCTCGACCATGGCAAACGCCTCGAGGATCGAGCAGGAATTCTCCTTGCCGCCGCCGAGATTGTAGACCTCCGCTGACCGCGGCGCGTCGATGAACGCGTGCACGAAACGCGCGACGTCGAGCGAGTGGATGTTGTCGCGCACCTGCTTGCCCTTGTAGCCGAAGACGCGATATTCGCGCTCCTCGATGTTGCACTTGATCAAGTAGCTGAGGAACCCGTGCAGCTCGACGCCGCTGTGGCTCGGGCCGGTCAGGCAGCCGCCGCGCAGGCAACAGGTCGGCATCCCGAAGTAGCGGCCGTACTCCTGCACCATCACGTCGCCGGCCACCTTCGACGCGCCGAAAAGAGAGTGCATCGATTGATCTATCGGCAGATTCTCCGCGATCCCGTGCGCGAACGCCGGATCGTCGTAGTCCCACCTCGTCCCCAACTCGCGCAGCGGAATCGTGTTCGGGCGATCGCCGTACACCTTGTTCGTCGACATGTGCACGAACGGCGATTCGGGACACGCCCGCCGTGCCGCCTCGAGCAGATTCAGCGTACCACCGGCGTTGGTGTCGAAATCATCGAACGCGATTGCCGCGGCGCGATCGTGCGACGGCTGCGCGGCGGCATGAACGATCGCCGACGGCTTCAGCGACGCGACGAGCGCCACTACGCCATCGCGATCGCGGATGTCGAGCTCGTGATGCTGAAAGGTCGGGTGGGCGACGGCAAGCCGCGCCTGGTTCCATCGTGTGTCGCCCGCGGGACCGAAGAACACCGCGCGCTGGTTGTTGTCGACGCCGTGCACGGCCCAGCCGAGCTTCGCGAAATACGACGCCACCTCCGAACCGATCAGTCCCGAAGATCCCGTCACCAGAATCGATCGCATGGGTAATCAAAGGATATCAGGCCATTTACGGATCAGGCACATGACTTGCGCCGGCGGTGACAGGTGCTGGAGGTGGGGCCAAGAATGGTAACGAAGTTCCGACAGATCGCAATGGCGGGGCTGGCGCTGTTTCTCGCCCTGCCTACATTGGCGATTGCGCACGACGGCACGAACCCGGCGCCGAGCCCGATGCCCACCGATCCAACGGCGGATACGCAGATCGCATTGAACCGCGCGGCCCTGACCTTTGGCGGTACCAATAACGGGGCGATCCTCACCGGCGCGCAGACGGCGTCGATCAGCTTCACGAACGGGACCAGCACCTGGTCGGTCACTACCGATGCGACCTGGCTCACGATCAACCCGGCGAGCGGCTCAGGCTCTGCGACGTTCCGAGTGAGCGTCAATCCGGGCACGTATCCGAACGGCTTGACCCAATCGGCAACGCTGACGATCGAGGCGGCGGGAGTGCCGAACTCGCCGCTGACGCTGCCGGTGCAGCTCACGATCTTCGCGTCCACCTACGCTCCGTCGGGATTGATGGAGACGCCGCTCGACAACTCGACCGGCGTGACGGGCAGCGTCGCGGTCACCGGCTGGGCGATTGACGATATCGGCCTCACAGAGGTGTCGATCTGGCGCGACCCGGTCGCTGGTGAATCGGTGTCGTCCGCGAACGGCAAGGTGTTCATCGGCCGCGCCGTGCAGGTTGACGGCGCGCGTCCAGACGTCGATGCGTTCAACGCGTCGCCCTACGACTACCAGGCCGGCTGGGGCTACCTGCTGCTGACAAATATGCTGCCGGATCAGGGCAACGGCACGTTCAAGCTCCACGCGTATGCAACCGACCTCGAGGGGCAGACGACCCTTCTCGGATCGAAGACGATCGTGGCTGACAACGCGCACGCCACGGATCCGTTCGGCGCGATCGACACGCCGGAACAGGGCGCGACCGTGTCCGGCTCCGAGTATGTCAACTTCGGATGGGTGCTCGGCGCGCAGGACAACGTGATCCCGATCGACGGATCGACAATCACGGTGTTCATCGACGGCGTGCCGGTCGGACATCCGCAGTACAACTTTGCGCGATCCGACATCCAGGCGCTGTTCCCCGGACACGCGAACACGGACGGCGCGGTGGGCTTCTACATCCTCGACACGACGCGGCTCTCGAACGGCGCGCACACGATCGCGTGGGGCGTCAGCGACGCGGCCGGTCACAGCGAAGGCATCGGCAGCCGCTTCTTCACCGTGCTGAACGGGACGTCGTCCTCGATCACGATCACGTCCTCGATCATGATCACGTCCTCGATCATGACCTCGTCTTCGATCATGACCACGCCGGCGCTCGTGCAGGGGTCGAACGGGCTCGAGGACGTCACGCGCCAGCAGGCGATCGTCGGAACCGACACGGGCAAGTCGCTGGCAACCGTGAGCTCGATCGCCGTCTCCGACGTGCCGACGTACGCGCAGACAGGCTTCGCGATGAACGCGCCGCTCGAGATGCTGGAGACGACCGCGGCCGGCGGATCGCGGCTCGCGATCGAAGAGCTGGGCGTGATCCGCGCGACCATCGGCGGACCTGTCGAAGGGGAGGCCGACGGCTACGAGGGCTACATGGTCAAAGCGGGCCGGCTGGAAGCGCTGCCTTCCGGATCGTTCCTCGACCGCTGCACGGGTGAGTTCTTCTGGCACCCGGGCGTCGGTTTCGTCGGCACCTACGAGTTCGTCTTCATCCGGAAGACGGACGGCAAACGCGAGCGGATTCCGCTCTCGATCGAGATCGCGCCAAGGGAACGCGCGAAACAGATGCTCCTGCCCTCCTGCACCATCCGGTGACCCCGACGCAGACGGCAGTAGCAGGGGGGGCCGCCCGGCATGGTGCCGGGCGGCTCTTTGTCTGAGTGTTACTGGGTGACGTGGCGGCCGATGCGCGCGGCCTCGGTGTAACGCTCGATGTCGGCGTCCACCATCATTTCGACGAGGCCCTGAAAATTGACCTCGGGCTTCCATCCGAGCGCTGATTTCGCCTTCGACGGATCGCCGATGAGGAGATCCACTTCCGCGGGCCGCAGGAATCGCGGGTCCTGCTTCACGTACTTTTTCCAGTCGAGACCCGCGTGGGAGAACGCGACGTCCACCAGATCGCGAACCGAATGCGTCTTACCGGTAGCGATCACGTAGTCGTCGGCGCGATCCTGCTGCAGCATCAGCCACATCGCGCGGACGTAATCGCCGGCGAATCCCCAGTCCCGCTGTGCGTCGAGATTCCCGAGGCCGAGCGTGTCCGCGAGCCCGGCCTTGATGCGCGCCACGCCGTCGGTGACCTTCCGCGTCACGAACTCGAGCCCGCGCCGCGGGGATTCGTGGTTGAAGAGGATGCCGGACACCGCGAACATGTCGTAGCTCTCGCGGTAGTTCACCGTGATGTAATGGCCGTAGACCTTCGAGACACCGTACGGACTCCGCGGATAGAACGGCGTGAGCTCGGTCTGCGGAACTTCGCGCACCTTGCCGAACATCTCGGACGACGAGGCTTGGTACATCCGGATCGTCTTGTCCACCTGGCGGATGGCTTCGAGGATGCGCGTCACGCCCTGCGCGTTGAACTCGCCGGTGAGCATCGGCTGATCCCACGACGCAGGCACGAACGACATCGCCGCGAGGTTATAGAGCTCGCGCGGCCGCACTTCGTCGAGCACCTTGATCAGCGACAGCTGGTCGAGGAGATCCGCCGGATGCAGGTGGATGCGATCGAGCAGGTGCTCGATGCGCCAGAAGTTCGTGGAGCTGGCGCGGCGGACGATGGCGTGAACGTCGTAGCCTTTTTCGAGGAGCAGCTCGGCGAGATAGGAGCCGTCCTGCCCGGTAATTCCGGTTATCAGTGCGCGTTTCATGATGCTTGTCGTAGACGGTAGACGGTAATCGGTAAACAGTAAGCGAAGGCTAACGGAGACGCGGGTTCGTCTTACTGCAGCGGATGTTAAGGTAGCACAATGCGCATATTTATCGCTGTTTTGCTGGTTGTTTTCACTGCGGTGACGGGGGATGCGCAGGTCCGCGATCGCACCGCGCCGGCGTCCCCTCCTTCGGATGCCTCCACACTCGCCGCGGGGTGGAGCGCGCTCGCGGCCGGACAGCACGCCGCCGCCGCGCGCGCCGCCGCGCAGGTGCTCGCGCGCTCGCCGTGGAATCACGCCGCCGCCGCGCTGCGCATCGAAGCGCTCGCGCAGGCGGATCCGATCAAGGGACTGGATGCGTACGAGGCGTGGCTGGGGAAACGCCGCTCCGAAGACGCGGCGCTGCTGGAACCGGTACCGCGCAACGTGCTGCTGCAGTTCGCGGTGAGCGGCGAATCCGATTTGCGCCAGAGCGCGCGCCGCATGCTGCGCGACGCGGGTATCACGCCACCCGCTTCCCCGAACCGCGACGTGTCGGATCAACTCGCCGACGCCGCCGCGCGCGCGAAGGCTGGCGATCCCGCCGCCGTCAAGCGTCTCGAAGCCGTCGTCGATGCAGGCACGCTGGATCCGGCGGTGGTCGCGCGTGCGCTGGAAGCAGGCGGGCCGGCGACCACTCCCCTTCTCCTCGCGATGCTGGATAAACCGGGCACGCCAACGCGCGCCGCGGCGGCTGCCGCATTGGGCCGCAGGAAAGCTGACGAAGCGCGCCCCGCGCTTCAAAAGCTGATGAAGGATTCCGATCCAATGGTTCGCTCCTCGGCGGCCGTCGCACTGGCGCGCATGGGTGACGACGAGGGACAGGCGTACGTCGAGCGGATGCTCCAGAGCGAGGTGCCGGATTTCAAGTTGATGGCCGCCGAAGCGTGGGGCGGACAACCGGGTCCCTGGATGGGCGCCATCGCGCCGCTCCTCGAAAACCGCGACGGCACGATCCGCCTGGAAGCCGCCCGCCTTCTCGCCCCGGTCAGCCCCGAGGCGGCGCGGCGCGTGTTGAACGAAGCAGCCGCTGATAGCAATCCTGTAATCCGATCCGAGGCGGCGCGCATCATCGAGGAGACCACTTCGCTCGTCCCGGATCTCGCGGACATCAGCCAGGCGCGCCGGCTGCTTCGCGAGGCAGACCCGGCCATTCGTTTGCACGCGGCCGGGGTGCTCCTCGCAGCCGCGCGGGCGGGGGCATAGAGTCCCAAAACGAACGGATGGGCTCCGAATACTGTTGAAATTAAGCTGAGATGGCGGCTAATCTATCCGGGCTTCCCATCCGATAGTCCGTGAGTAAGCGGTTTCCCCGAAGTTTCACCCGTTTTTCCGCGGCAGTTCTGCCTCGCCGCGCATGAGGCCCGATGGCTAAGCACGTCCGCATAATCCTTGCCGCCACCCTGCTCACGGTCATCAGCACGAACGCCGCGCACGCGGCCGCCGTGCGGTCGGGCGCTACCACACAGGCGATTCTCGCCCTCGTTCGTGGAAGCGCCGTCGGCTACGACTCGGTAAACAAGGTCTACCTGGTCGTCGAAGCGTACGGCGTGTTGTGGGGGCGCTTCGTAAACGCGTCGGGTACCCCGCTGGGCGCGCCCTTTACGATTCAAGCCAACGCGGCGAACTTCGCGCACTTTCCGCGTGTGGCGTTCAGCCCGGACGCGGATGGCGGCGCCGGCGGGTTCCTGGTGACATGGCACGAAGGCGCGCCGAGCGTGCACGGGCGCATGGTCAGCTACACGAAGAGCGGCGTCATCGGCGCCGACACGCAGCTGACGGGGGATGTGACCTGGTGGGAAGCCGGCCCCGCCGTCGGTTATTCGACCGTGGACCGCGAATTCCTCGTTGCCTGGAGAGCTCTCGGGTCCAATCAGATTCGCGCCGTGCGCACCGATAACACGGCCACACCGAAGGCGGCCGTTTTCAACGTCACGAGCGACACGCAGTATCACGACAACCCGTCGATCGCGTTCAACCCATCGACCGACGAGTTCCTCGTCGTCTCGGCTGGCTACAACGATCCCAGCGCATTCGCGTTCGTCGATGCGCAGCGTGTGAAGAGCGGAACGGGCGCGCTGGTTGGCGGGGCGACGCGGCTCGTCGTCACCGGTGGCACCTACATCACCGACGTCAACTACAACAGCTCCACCGGCAAGTACCTCGCGGCGTGGTATGCCCTGCCGGCCGGCGCCGCTCTCGGACGCCTGCTCAACGCAGACGGCACGCTGGCGAGCGACATCATCACGCTCTCCACACGATGGAAGGCGTATGACGCCCTCAGCATCGGCTACAACCGGCGGTCCGACACCTTCTTCATGGTGTCGCATGGATCGACGGAGGAGGACGGCGGCGTCGAGCTGACGACGGGCGGCACCCCGGTTGACAACGGGTTCATCGTGACGGCCGCGGGCGGCAAAGGCAACTTCTACCCGCGCCTCGCCGCGAGCGCCGACGATCCGAACTGGCTGATGTCCACCTCGAACAACTTCACGTCGACGATGGTGCAGCTGATCGCGGGGACGTCGACGACCGGTACGCCCTCGACGCCGAGCTCGCCCACCAGCCCGACACCGTCCGCGCCTGTGTCGAATCCGATGTTCGCGATCGACACGCCGTCGAACAACGCAACCCTGCAGAGCACCGGCTTCATGATCGCCGGTTGGGCGGTTGACACGGGGACGACGAGTGGAACCGGCGTCGACGTGGTCGCCTGCTGGGCGTTCCCGACCAACGGCGCGGCGGCGATCCTCGCGGGGATCGCGTCGTACGGCAACGCACGCCCCGACGTCGGCGCGTGGCTGGGATCGAACTTCGCCAACAGCGGATACGGACTCATCGGCAGGCTACCGGCGGGAACTTATACGCTGGCGATCTACGTGCACAGCACCGTGAGCGGGCTGTGGGCCGCGCCGAAGCTGCTGAGCGCGACCGTCGTGTCGCCGGCCTCCAACCCGCGGATGTCGGTCGACACGCCCGCACAGAACCAGATCCTGCCGACGACGTTCACCATTGCGGGATGGGCGCTCGACCTCGGATCCACGAGCGGGACGGGCGTGGATACGCTGCACATCTGGGCCTACCCGGCGAGCGGCGCCGCGCCGGTCTTCGTCGGTGTGGCGAACTACGGCATTGCTCGGCCGGATGTCGCCGCCTTCTTCGGCTCGTCCCGGTTCACGAATTCCGGGTGGGGCTTCGCAGGCTCGCTCGCGCCAGGCGATTACAACGTGGTGGTGTACGCGCATAGCGCCGTCACCGGCACGTTCAACAATGTTTCGGTCGTGGCCGTTCACACACGCTGAAGTAAGGATAAGGTAACGCCTCTCGCTGTAAGGTAAGCGACAGTTTCGTAATCGTCCGAGGAGCCGCGTGCGCATCCCGCACGCGGCTTTTCTTTTTTCAGGCGCATTTTCGCGCGTCGCCGCGTCGCGTCGCGGGGCATACCACTTGCCGTTCGATGGGGACGAGGCTCTAGGTGTCCGTACTCCGCACGCAGTTCCTGATCGCGGTCATCGTGCTCCTGCTCGCTGCACCTTCAGCGCGGGCGGCGCAGGTGACGCTTGCGTGGGACGCCAATACCGAAACGGACGTCAGCGGCTACATCGTCGAGTACGGCCCGGCGAGCGCCCCTTTCAGCCTCGCCACGGACGTCGGGAACACCACGACCTGGACGTTCGCGACCGCGCTGCCCGGCACGACCTACTCCTTCCGCGTCGTCGCCTACAACGTCACCGGGCAGCGCAGCGACGCGTCTGATGTCGTGAGCACGGTCACGCCTGGTGGTCCGACGCTCACCGTCGATCGCACGCAGCTCGCGTTCGGGATCGCCGGTACCGTCACGACGCCGTCGCAGACGATTCGCCTGACACAGGCGGGTGCGGGAAGCGTCACGTGGGCCGTGGCGTCCACGGTTCCATGGCTGCAGGTGGCGCCGACGGGCGGCGTGGGATCCGGTGCGTTCACGGTGACCCTCGTCCCGGGCGCGGTGCCTTTGGCGAGTACGTCCGGCCTGCTCACCATTTCCGCCGCCGGCACGTCGAATGTGATCGAACCGATTCCGGTCTTGCTCACCGTTCTTCCCGCCGGCGCCAGCGCGGCGCCGATTGGCGCGGTCGATACGCCGGCCAACAACACGACCGGCGTCACGGGTTCGCTCGCGATTACCGGGTGGGCGCTCGATGACGTGAACGTAAGTCACGTGCGCATCTATCGCGACGCCGTCGCGGGCGAAACACCGGGACAGCTGATTTACATCGGAGAGGCGATTCGCGTCGAGGATGCGCGTCCCGATGTTGCGACCGCATTTCCCGGCTATCCCGCCAACTACAAGGGAGGCTGGGGCTATCTCGCGTTGACGAACATGCTTCCGGCGCGCGGCAACGGCACGTTCCGCCTCGTCGTCTACGCGGAGGATTCGGACGGGCATGCCACGTTGCTCGGAACGCGCACCATCACGTGCACCAACGGCACCGCGACGCAGCCGTTCGGAGCGATCGACACGCCCGCGCCGGGGGAGACGGTGGGTGGCGGCTTGTACTTGAGCTTCGGCTGGGTGCTGTCGCGCGGCCCGCGCCGGGCGGACGTTCCCGGCGGCGGGAGCGCCACGGTCCTGATCGACGGCGTTCCGGCCGGCACGCCATCGGGCTGGTCCGCGCGTCCCGACTTGACCGCGCTCTTTCCAGCGTCCGAATATCCGGGTGTCACGTACGCGCTTGCCGCATTCGCGTTCGACGCGTCGGCGCTGTCCAACGGCATCCACACGATGGCCTGGATCGTCCAGGACGATCACGGTTCGATGGCTGGCATCGGCAGCCGCTATTTCCGCGTGTTCAACGGGACCAACGCGATCACCGCAGCGGCATCGTCTGCATCCGCGCTCCGCGGCGTCTCGGTGGAGAGTGAAGTGGCCTCGGCGTCGAGCGATGTCGCGGCTATCGAAGGCAGGCGCGGATTCGTGCTGGATGCGCCGTTCCGCAGCTACGAGCCGGATTCGCAGGGCGTGGTCGTCGTGCAGGCGGAAGAACTCGACCGCGTCGAATTGAAGACCACAGGCGCGACTGCCGGATATCTGCGAGTCGGCGAGCAGTTGCGTCCGCTGCCGATCGGCTCGCGCCTGGACGCGGGCGTGTTCGTCTGGCAGCCCGGTCCGGGTTTCGTCGGGTCCTACGACCTGGTTTTTGTGCGGAGCGGATCGCGCGGGCTGGTGAAGCAAGACGTCCGCGTAGTCCTGAATCCTAAAGGCAGCAACCGCGCCGGACCGCAGCTGATCGTCGATATCACCGAGCCATTCGTCGCGGGATGGGCGGCAGACCTCGATTCCACCCTGGGGACCGGTATCGATACCATCCACGTCTGGGCCTATCCGGTGACGGCGACCGGGCGCGGGGAGCCCGTGTTCGTCGGCCCTGCCGCATATGGCGGCGCGCGACCCGACGTCGCCGCTGTCTATGGCGAGCGTTTCCTCAACAGCGGCTACGGCATCAGCGTGGACGGTCTCGCGCCCGGGACTTACGACCTGGCGCTGTTTGCGTGGAGCTCCGCGACCCACGACTTCCTTCCCGCCAAGGTCGTTCGCGTCACCTTGGGGGCCAGGTCTACGATTCGCCCGTAAGGGGTGCCAGGTCTGGCGCGCTCGCCTGGGGTCAGGTCTACGATTCGCCCATGGGGAGTGCCAAGTCTCGGGTACGTCAGACTCGAGACCTGGCACCCCGGATGGGGCGAATCGTAGACCTGACCCCAGGGGGACCTGGCACCGGGGACGGGCCAATCGTAGACCTGACCCCCAGGGTTACAGCCGCTCGGACACGAGCGCGGCGGCCATGCGGCCGATCGCCAGGCAGGACGTCAGGCCTGGTGAGTCGATGCCGGCGGCGTGGACGACGTTGGGCACGCGCGTGTCAGGGCGGATCATGAAATCCACGAACGGCTCGCTCGGCGGACAGAGCTTCGCGCGGATGCCGCTGCCGGCCAGGCGCAGATCCTCCAGACGAATCCCGGGCAGCAGCCGCGACGTCGGCTCGACGAAATCCTCCAGCGCGAGCCGATCCCCCTCGTAGTCCGCCTTCCCCTCCTGGTAGCGGATCGTGGGCCCGACCAGCACGGCGCCGTCGATGGTCGGAACGAAATGAACGCCGAGGCTGTGGCCCGGCATGTGCGAGACGGGATACACCGGCCCGCGAATCAGCGATCGTTTGGATGGCGCGAGCTCCGCATATTCGCCGCGCGCGGGATAGATATGAAAGCTCTCGCCGCCGAGCATCGCGGACACGTCGTCTGCATAGAGTCCCGCGGCGTTCACGACGACTGATGCAGAGATGCGCTCGCGCGGCGTGACGAGCTCGATCGAACGGTCACGCGCGTTCGCCTCCACCAATGGCGTTCCCGGCAGCAGCGCCGCATCCCTCTCGACACACAGCCGGCGCAACTCGTTCACGAGACGCTCGGCGGACACGACACCCGTTGATGGCGAGAAGAGCGCTGCCGTCCCCACCACGTTCGGCTCGCGCTCGCGGATGAACGCAGCGTCGACAAAGTCCAGTTCGACGCCATTCGCGCGCCCGACACGGTGGAGCGATTCGAGCGCCGGGATTTCGGATTCCCCGGCTGCGACGATCAGCTTGCCAGGCCGCGCGTAGGGCACACCGTACTGCTCGCAGAAGGCATACAACCGATGCTTTCCTTCGATGCACAGCTGCGCCTTCAGAGAGCCCGGAGGATAGTAGATGCCGGCATGGATCACGCCGCTGTTATGCGTGCTCGTTTCCATTCCCGGCCGTGGATGACGCTCGAGGACGCACACGGACGTCCCGCGCGCGGAGATCTCCGCGGCAATCGCGAGCCCGACGACGCCCCCTCCAACTATCGCAACATCGACTTCAGTCATGCCAACCGCAAACCGCCAACCGCAAACCGCCAACTGCTAACTGCTTACTGCTTACTGCTAACCGACAAGTATCGCCTCAGCGCATCCTGCCATGACGGCATCTGGATTCCGACGCCGGCGAGCTTCGCGTTCGACAGCGCCGCGTATTGCGGACGCCGCGCCTTCATCGGCACGTCGACGACCTTGACGGGCACGAGCTGCGACGCGACGCCGAGCACCCGGCTAATCTCCTCCGCAAGCTCGAACCACGTCGTCATGCCGCTGTTCACGCAGTGATACAGACCGCCGGGCGCGCCCGTTTCGAGAAGACGCCACGTCGCGTCCGCAACGTCGTTCACGAAACTGGGGGTCACCGTGCGGTCGACGAACACGCGCGTCGGCTGCCCGCTGCGCAGGGCGTCCGCGATCCGATCCACGCTGCTGCGCCGCGTCGATCCGCCAAAGAGGCTCTCCACGCGCAGGACGTAATGACGCGGAACATCGCTCGCGAACCACTCCCCCAGAAGCTTGGACGACGCGTAGACGCTCTGCGGAGCGGGTTCGTCTTCTTCGGTGTAAGGACGCGCGCCGCTAACTCCGTCGAAGACGAAATCCGTCCCATAGTGGACGAAGGCGGCGCCGGCAGCGGCCACGCCACGCGCGAGCGCGCGCACGGCAAGCGCATTCACGCGGATCGCGTCAATCGGGTGATCTTCCGCACCGTCCACGTCATTGTACGCGGCGCAATTGATGACGACGTCCGGCGCGTGACCCGCGACGAACGGTTCGATGGCGGCCGAATCGGTGATGTCGAGCGCCGCACGCGTCACCGGAATGACCTCGGCGCGACTGGCGTACCGCTCGACGATGGCGGTGCCGAGTTGTCCGCCTGCGCCTGTGACGAGGATCTTCATTGCGCGATGGCGGCGACCACTTCCCGCTGCTGCGCCTCGGTCAGCTCGCCGTAGATCGGGAGCGCGAGTGTCTCGGCCGCCGCTGCTTCAGCCACGGGAAAGTCACCGGCCCGGTAACCGAGGGATGCGAAGCACTCCTGCAAATGGAATGGAACCGGATAGTAAATCTCGCTGCCGATGCCCGCTGCATCTAGACGGGCGCGCGCGGCGTCGCGATTGCGGACGCGGATGACGTACTGATTGAAGATGTGATTGCGATCCGGCGCCCTTGCCGGGAGTGTCACGCGATCGGCCGCAGCACTCTCGCGGAACAGCGCATCGTAGCGATCCGCGTTCGCTCGCCGCATCGCGCTCCAGCGATCCAGGTGCGGCAGCTTGACGCGCAGCACCGCGGCCTGCAGTGCATCGAGCCGGAAATTGCCGCCGATGCGCCTGTGGAAGTACTTCGGCTCCGCGCCGTGATTGCGCAGCAGTCGCACTTCACGCGCAAACGCCTCGTCCGTCGTCGTCAGCAACCCGGCGTCACCGAACGCGCCGAGGTTCTTGCTCGGGAAGAATGAAAAACAGCCGGCGCGACCCATGGATCCCGCCGTCTTTCCCTTGTACCTACTGCCGATCGCCTGCGCTGCGTCTTCGATGACTTCGAGGCCGAATCGCTGCGCGAGCTCGAGGATGGGATCCATGTCCGCGCACTGTCCGTACAGGTGCACGGGAATAATCGCGCGCGTCCGCGCGGTAACGGCCGCGGCGGCTGCGGCGGGATGGATGTTATAGGTGACCGGATCGATGTCGACCAATTTCGGAATGGCGCCGAGCCGCGATACGCAGCCCGCAGTGGCGAAGAATGAGAACGTCGGGACGATCACTTCATCGCCGGGGTGAATGTCGAGCGCCATCAACGCGACGAGAATCGCATCCGTGCCCGACGAAAGACCGACGGCGTGCGGAACGCGGAGGTGTTCGGCGATCTCGCGTTCGAACGCGTCGACTTCCGGACCACCGATGAAGCGCTGGCTGTCGCAGACGCGCGCGATGGCGGCAAGCAGCTCGTCGCGCAGGGGCCGATACTGCCCCTGGAGATCGAGCAACGGTACAGGCATGTGAAACGGTGCGCGGCGTTAGCGCTTCACGATTTCGGGAGCGCCCCAGAGCGGCAGATCGTTCCGGCTGTCGGCCGGCGCACCCGGACCCCCTTCGCGCGTATTCAGGATGACGTCCATCTCTTCGCCCGCGTAGGCCGAAAGATCGACAGTCACCGGGATCCAGCGGCGCTCCGACGGGTTCGCGAACGGATTGAGTGTCTGATCGAACAGCTTCTCGAACGCCCGCCCGTCGGACACACCGGCGAAGAAATAGACGCCGTTGCCTTCCTTGGTCCACGCTTCCGGTTTCAGGCCGAGAGATACCTTCAACCAGCCGTCATCCGGCACGCGCACGTGGAAAGTGATGCGCCCGTTCGCGGGCGCGGCGATGGCCTTTTTCGTCTCCCCCGCCAGCGTGGCGTCCTCGACGGCGAAGCTGCCGCTGCTCTTTTGTGCCTGGTCGAACTGCGCGAGCAGATCGATATGCTCCACCCCGCCGCGGCGGAAGAGCCACCAGCCGGCGGCGATGACGATGATGATGACGACGGCGGTCAGGACCGCGCGACTGCTTTTCATATAAGCGCCTAGTTTATCGTCTTTCCTTGACGGCCGCGCGCGTCTCCCTGTCGGTCTCGCGGCGCTTGATGGTCTCGCGCTTGTCGTGGGCCTTCTTGCCCTTGGCGAGGCTGACGGCAACCTTGATCCGGCCGTTCTTGAAGTACATCCGAACCGGCACGAGCGTCATCCCCTTCTCGACGGTCTTGCCAATCAGCTTGCGGATCTCCTGCTTGTGCAGCAGCAGCTTCCGCTTCCGCGTGGGCTCGTGGTCGCTGTAGCCGCGGTTGCTGTAGGCGCGGATGTGAACGTTGTAGATCCAGACCTCGCCGTCCTCGATGCGCGCGAAGCTGTCACGGAGGTTCGCTCCCCCTTCGCGGATCGACTTAACCTCGGTGCCGAGCAGCGCCACGCCCGCCTCGAACGTCTCGAGCAGGTGATAGTCGTGGTGCGCCTTGCGGTTGTCCGCGAGGATCTTCTGCGCCTCCTCGCGCTCGGTTTTGGGCTTAGGCGTCATGGTTCAGCGGGCTTATAGCCAGTTTAGCCGCGAGACGGACCGCTTCGATCAGGCTCGATGGATCCGCGATCCCCTTGCCCGCGATGTCGAATGCGGTTCCGTGATCCACCGACGTCCGCACGATTGGCAGGCCGAGCGTCACGTTGACCGCCTTTCCGAACGCAAGCAGCTTGACGGGAATGAGGCCCTGGTCGTGATAACAGGCGATCACAACATCGAACTCGCCGCGAGCGGCGCGCGCGAAGATGGTGTCCCCCGGCCACGGACCGGTGATGTCGGTTCCCCGTTCGCGTGCCGCGTCGACCGCGGGACGCAGAATCGCCTCGTCCTCATCGCCGATTATGCCGTGCTCCCCCGCATGCGGATTGAGACCCGCAAGTCCGAGCCGGGGACGGTGGTAGCCGAACCGCGGCATCTCCTGCGCGGTCAGATTGATGATGTAGTCCATCAGCTCGCGGGATAACAGCGCAGGCACGTGCTTCAGCGCCACGTGGACTGTCGCGAGGACGACGCGGAGCTGATCCGCGTAGAACATCATCGCGCCGCGCGGTGTCTGCGTTAGCGCGGCAAGAAGATCGGTATGGCCGCGCCACGGAATATCGGCGAGCGCCCAGGCCTCCTTGTTGATCGGCGCAGTGGCAATCGCATCGATCCTGCCGGCGCGGGCATCCCCCACCGCGTTCACGACCGATTCATACGCGGCGCGTCCGGCATCGGCAGAAAGTTCCCCCGGCGTAAAGCGCGCAAGCGCGTCGCGTTCGTGGGGACCATAGAGAATTGGCGTGCAGACATCGAGAACGCGCGGATCGGCGGCGGCCTTGACCGCAATCTCGGGGCCGATGCCGGCAGGATCTCCTACCGTGATGCCTATGCGCGGCCTGGCGGGATCACCCATGGTGGCCGCAGGAGCCGCAGCCGCCCTCCGCGCCACAGTTGCCGCAGCCTGTTGGATTCGAGCAGCTGCCGTGATCCGCGCACCCTGCGTGGGTCACGCCTTCGCCATTGGGCAGCTCGTAGCGCAGGCAGCATTTCAGCCTGCCGCATTGCCCGGACAGCTTCGACGGATTCAGGCTCAGTTGCTGCTGCTTCGCCATCTTGATCGAGACCGGCTCGAACGAACGCAGCCACGTCGTGCAGCAGAGCGGACGGCCGCACGAACCGTAGCCGCCGAGCATCTTGGCCTCGTCGCGGATGCCGATCTGCCGCATTTCGATCCGCATGCGGAAGTGCGCGGCGAGATCCCGCACGAGCTCGCGGAAATCGACGCGGGTCTCAGACGTGTAATAGAAGATGAGGCGCGATCCGTCGAAGATGTGCTCGACCTTCGTCAGCTTCATCGGCAGACCGCGCTCGCGAATCTTCAACTGCGCGACGCGCTGCGCTTCCTGCTCGCGCTGCTGCTGCCGCAGCCGCTGCACGACATCGTCCTTTGTCGCGCGCCGGACCACCACGTTTTGCGAGTTCGCGGCGGCGTCACGGCGCTCGGCAACCTGCGGCGGCGTGCGCGTGACGGTGCCGACAGCCGGGCCCTCGACACCCGTCACCACGACCTGCTCACCAGGTGTCAGTCCTTCGATGTGCAGATCCGGCAGGAGGAAGGACACGGTGCGCCCTGCCGGAGTGAACTTGACGCTGACGAACCGGGACGCAGGCATCAGATGTTCAGCGCGAGCCAGTCCGCGACGATCTTCGGACTGGCGTTGCGGTCCAGGGCGGAAAGCGCGCGGTCAACGACCGAGAACGCGCGGAGCGTACGATCGCCGTCATACGAGCGCATCAACGATTCGAGCTGCGGTTTGAGATCCGCGTTGGCCAGCGCGCGATCATTCGCGCGCGCCTGGAGCAGGCTGAGATCTCGCAGAAGCGAGGACATCGCGAGCAGGCGTCGCGACAGCTCGTCGCGATCCCCCCCTCCGCCGACGAGCGCTTTCGCTCCGTCGAGGCGGCGGCGCGGATCGGTGGAGGTCGCGGCGCCCTGCAGCAGTCGCGCGGCCGCATCGCGTGCTTCGATCGCGTCTTCCGCGCTGCCATCGATCGCGCGTCCGATGCTGCCATCGGCTGCCGCAGCGGCGGCGTGCGCTTCACTCGCGCTCATCTTGTGGTCGCGCATCAGCACGTCGGCGACGTCTACCGGCGTCAGCGGCCCGAAGCGCAAGCGTTGACAGCGAGAGCGAACCGTGGGAAGCAGGATGTCCGGCCGGTCCGTCACGAGCACGAACACAGACGCGGATGGCGGTTCCTCGAGCGTCTTCAGTACCGCATCCTGCGCCGGCACTCCCAGCGCGTCGGCGTCGTCGATGATGACGACACGGCGGCGGCCTTCGAATGGACGATACCCGGCACGATCGACGACTTCGCGCACCTGTTCGATCTTGATCGCGCCGGTCTCACCCGGCTCGACGATCAGGACGTCGGCGTGCACGCCGCGCGCGATGCGCGTGCAGGACTTGCAGATTCCACAACTGTCGTTTCCCACCGAAATCGCCGCTTCGCCGGCGATTTCGCTGTGCATATCACCGAATGGAACCGGCTTCTCGCAGTTGAGCGCTTGCGCGAGGGCGATCGCGGTCAGGCGCTTGCCGACGCCGGCGGGACCGGAGAAGAGGAGACTGGGAGGCAGCGTCCCGCGCGCGATCGCGCGCGCGAGCAGTTCCAGCAGCGGCCGATGACCCGTGATCGCGCGGAAAGGCATTCGTCCTGACGCAAATCTATCACGCGCCGCCTCCGCCCTTTTTGTCCTTCGGCTTGTCGTTGCCGCCGCCGAAGAGCCGCTTCCAGAATCCTTTCTTCTTCTGCTCAGGCTTCGGCTTCTCCTCGACCGTGCCGCCAGCAACCGGCCGAGATGGCGACGGCGGTGGTGGTGGCGCCGCACCGGTCGTTCCCTGCGGCGGCGGAGCGGGCAGCGTTGCCCGTTCCGGCGGAGCGTACGGCGCTGCAGTCGGCGCTGTCACCGATGCATCCGCAAACATCGTCTGATGGATCGGACATAAGGTTGTCGGCTGCGTGCCTTTCACGAAGTAATCGGTGTAGACCATCGACTTCGTTTCCACGTTGCCGAACTCGTCTGTCGTTTGAACGTTGCTGCACCCGTAGTTCGGCAGCTTCCCCGAGACGCGGCAGACGTTGACGGCGATGACGTTGTCGGGGCGCTCGAACCAATCCGGCTTGTCCGTCTGCGTCGCGGTCTTCATGAAACTGCCCCAGATCGGCACCGCGAGTTCGGCGGCGTAACCGTTTCGCACGATCGTCTTGGGCTGATCGAATCCGACCCACACGCCGGTCACGAGATGCGGCGTGAAGCCGACGAACCACGCGTCCATGTACTCGTTCGTGGTTCCCGTCTTTCCCGCTGCGGGCAGCACGAAGCCGGACTGGCGCGCCTTGTAGGCGGTGCCGGCGTTGATTACGTCGGCCAGCATGCTCGACATCAGGAACGCGGTCGACTCGGAGACCGCGCGCTGGGCTTTGCCCCCATCCTGGAACAGGACCTTGCGATCGCTGTCTTCCACGCGTCGAATGACCATGGGGGTGCGCACGATTCCGCCGTCTGCGAACGCGCCGTACGCGGCCGTCAAAGCAATCAGGGTCACGTCGCTGGCGCCGAGCGCGAGCGATGGCACGCTTGGCGGCGTGCCGACGTTCAGTTTCTGCGCGTAGGTGACCGCATTCTGGATTCCGATTGTGTTCAGCATCTGCACCGCCGCGCGGTTACTCGAGACCTTCAGCGCGGCGCGCATCGTCATCGCGCTCGCATTCGAGTGGCCGTCCTCGGGGACCCAGTTGCCTTGCGCGGTCAGAACCGGCGCGTTCAGGTTGGAGATGACGCTGGCGGGTGAGTACCCCGCCTCCAGCGCCGCCGCGTAAACGAATGGCTTGAACGCCGAACCACTCTGCCGCTTCGCCTGGGTTGCGCGGTTGAAGCGCGACTGGCCGAAGTCGCGGCCGCCGACCATGACGCGTACTGCGCCGGTCGCGGGATCCATGGCGACGAGCGCCCCCTGCAGGTATTCCTTCGCCCCCTTCTCGCCGCGGCGCGGATGCGGATAGCCGCGACGCTGTTCGATCGCGTTGATGCCCTCCTCGACGACCTGCTCGGCCGTTCGCTGCAAGTCTGAATCGAGAGTCGTGTAGACCTTCAGGCCTCCCTGCGCCACGCGGGTGCCGCCAAACCGCTCGACGAGCTCCTTTCGTACCTGCTCCTTGAAGTAGAGGCCGAAGGTTTCCTTCATCTCGACGGCGTTCGCGAGCCGCATCTCGGTCCGTTTCGCGGCGTCGCACTCTGCCTGTGTGATCGCATGGTTCGAGGCCATCGCCTGCAGCACAACGTTGCGGCGGGCAAACGCCTTGTCCGGATTCACGGTCGGCGCGTAGCTCGATGGCGACTGGATCAATCCGGCAAGAACCGCCGACTCCGCAATGTTCAGGTCGCTCGCATGCTTGCTGAAATAGCCGAGCGACGCGGCTTCGACGCCGTAGAATCCGTCGCCGAAGTACACCTTATTTAAATAGAGCTCGAGGATCTCCTTCTTCGAATACTCGCGCTCGATGTGAGCGGCGAGGATCACTTCCTTGAGCTTGCGACGGAAGGTCTTATCGCGGCTGAGGAAGCTTTGCCGCGCGAGCTGCTGCGTGATCGTGCTGCCTCCTTCCGCCCGGCGTCCTTCCTGGAAGTTGCGAAGGACGGCGGCGGCGATGCGGATCAGGTCGACGCCGTTGTGGTCGTAGAAGCGCTGGTCCTCGACCGAGAGCACCGCCTTCACGAGGTTCGGCGAGATCCGTTCGAGCGGAACCTCGGTGCGCTGTTCCTTGAAGATGGTGAAGACGGCGGCGTCATGAGCGTCGTAAATCGTGGTCGCCTGTGCCATTTCTCCCAGGCCACGGACCTGCGCCTTCGTGGGCAGCCCCGCTGTCAGATCGTAGGCAAACCAGAGGGCACCGCCGGTTGCGGCGAATAGACCCAACGCCATCAACACGATACAGGCGGCGAGCCATCGCGGCTTTCTGGTTATCCACTCGCGGACGGACCTCGACAGTTCTACGATGCGTGGCATTCGCGATCGGTCATCGCAAAAGTCGCGCCCGAGTTTTTCGGACGTTGGACGGTCAGTACTGTCGGAGTGCGACGACCGGATCGATGCGAGTCGCGCGCCACGCGGGGATGAACGCAGCCGCCACTGCCACGCAGAACAGCAGCGCGGATGCCGTCGCGAGGGTCAGCGGGTCCATCGCGGAGAGTCCATACAACTGCGCCGCGACGAGTCGTGTCATCACCGCGGACAGCGCAAGACCGACGGCGATCCCGGTTGCCGCGACGCGCGCGCAGCGCACGCCCGCATTCATGACCCCTGGCATATATTCGAGTTCGGCGCCTCCGGCACTCTCAGCTTCCATTTCAACGGCGTCACACCTGGCTCCGGCGTGTCCGCCTCCCAAATCAGATCCGAGATGCACTTGTGTCCCGAGTCGTTCGGGTACACGCCCATCCCCGACGTCGTCTGTGAGGCCTTAGTCAGCACGCCCGGCGCCGCGGGTTGCAGATACAGGAATGGCGAGGCCGTGCCATCCTCGCCCGCGACGAACCATGGATCGGAGCACCCGAAGTTCACCTTCAGCGAGTTGTGTTCGTGCACCGCGCCTTCCTCCTCCGGGTGCTCGACCGTGGTCTTGATCTCGACCTCCATCTTCATGCAGTGATCGCGCATCTTGTCGTAGGTGTTCACGAAGATGATTCGGCCGCCCGATCCAATGGTGAAGGGTTTCACGGCATTCGCGATCGTCGTGTTCAGCTGCGTGAACACCTGGTCGATGATTAACAGCGCGGGCGGCAGCTGCGCCCACCGTACCGTGCAGGTCAGCGCCGTGTCCATCAACAGCGGGCACAATTCGGCGATTTTCGCGGTTGCCTCGAGTTCTTTCGGGTATGGATTGGGGAATCCGGTCACCGCGACCATCAGCCCCGGCCGTCCCGCTTGAATCAGGCGGTACTGCTGAAGGATCGTGGTCAGGTTCAAGTTCAGCTGATTGAACAGCGACGTGTTACCGAGGATCGCCGCCGCGCAGGCATTCGCCTCGGAGAATTCGTGATCCTTGACGTTGTCGAAACACGACGTGATGAGGTTGACGATGGTCGTGTTCTGTTCGCCGACGGTCAACGTAATCAGATCGGGACGGTAGTTCCACGTTTGTGCGAGTTGGCCGCCACTGATCACGGTCGCCGACGTCGTCTGATTCTTCGCAATGTTGAACTCGCACCACTGGCCCCACTTCTTCAGGTGATCGTCCCAGAGGTGGTGCGAGTACCGTTCCGATTCGGTGACGTCGTGCCCCGCCGGGATGTCGTCGCCCGACGCGACATAGCGCAGACCGCAGAAGGTCTGAGCGGCAACCTTCGGCACGAAACGGTCGCTGGTGGCCACAGCGCACAGCCCTGCGGCGAGCAGCGCGCCGAGCATCAATCGCCGGACTCGGACGGCCTTCATGTGTCCTCCGTGTTTACCCACGCAAATTCCTTCCCTTGGTGATCGAGCGAGAGTGACCGCCCGATGCGGCCACTCTCGCCTGCCGCTTAGAACAACTTGAGTACCGTGATGATCAACACGTTGTTGTCCTCACGGAACTCCGGCGGCGTCGTCGACGACGTGATCAGATTGCTCGGATCAGCCTGCCACACGGCGCCGAGGTCTCCAGTGACACTCGTCACCGGCACCGTGATCGTCAGACCCCCCGACGGCCCGAGGTTGCCCTTGCACGTCAGCGTGTACTGCGTGAACGGCCCCGCGAGCGGCACCGTCGTCGCCGTGCACAGCGATGCGAATGCCGGATCCGAGTACGTCACCGTTCCGACGTTAAAGCTGCCCGAGACCGCGACTATCTGCAGCCGAGCCAACGCTTGCGTCGTCCCGTCGAGTGCGGTTGAGGTGTCACCGACGTTGACGACCCTCGCGGTGAACGTCGTGCTGGTGCCGATGACGCCCGGCACAGCCGTCAGTTCCGTGGTTACGAGATCCACGCAGTTGAAGCACGTGGTCCCGGAGACCGTGGTCACCTCCGTCTTGGTGTTGTTGCCTTCGTTCGCCTCGGCCCAGTCGCCGGTCGGGTGTCCGGCGTAAGGCGGATCGATGGTTGCCGTCAGCGTCAAGTCCGCCGGCGGGATGAGACCGAGCAGGACGGTCTCGGTGACCGTGATCGTCGTGTCGCCGCCTGCGGGCAGCGGGCCGACGCAGGTGAGCAAGCCCGTCGCGTCAGGGGCGCTGCAGTTGAAGCCGTTCGACCCGTCGGCATTCTCGAACGTTGCCGACGCAGAGTTGGGCAGCTGGATCGCGATCTTCACCGGGTCAGCGTCTTGCGTGCCCGCGTTGACCGCGACAATCGTGTACTTCACCGTCTGCCCCGGTGCCGCGGGATCCGGATTGTCGGTCACCGTTGACAGCACCAGATCGAACGGCGATCCGCCAACGGACGTCGTCACCTTACCCGTGTTGTCGGTAAGGTGATCCGCCGTCTCCTGCACAGCACCGAAATCGGTCGTCTGCGCCGGCGACGTGGCCGTGGCCACGTTCACAATCGGCGCGGACAGGCCGGAGTTGACTGTCGTACGGATCGTGATGGTCGCTGCCGCGCCTGGCGCGAGGCCGCTCCCGCCATCGTCGCAGGTCACGGTCGGAGCCACGTACGTGCACGTCCACGTATCCGTCCCGTTCGCGTCGACGAACGTGACGGCGCTCGGCAGCGAGTCGGTCA
>DASPXV010000068.1:0-18055 GCA_035637115.1 Vicinamibacterales bacterium | reverse complement strand
GTCAGCACGACGAATGCTGCCAGTGCGATGCGGGCCCCCCACACCGCCTTGCTCCGGTTCTCGGTTGTGTTCCGCTCCATGGTCCTACCCTCTCAGAATCCTCGGCGTGATGAAGATCAGCAGTTCGCGGCTCGAGTCCGTCAGCGTATTGCGCTGGAACAGCCACTTGAGAATCGGCAGCCTGTGCAGCACGGGCGTGCGGTCGTTCGTGCTGGTTTCCGTGCTGACGAAGATGCCGCCGATGACCGTCGTCGCGCCGTCATTCACCTGCACGGTTGTGAGAGCGCGCTGTGTGTTGATCGGCGGGATGCCGCCGACTTCCCGGCTGAAGTCCGGCGTCGCGTTTTCAAGCGTGATGTTCATGATCACCGTGTTCGCAGTCGTGATCTGCGGTGTGACCTGCAGCTTCAGCGTCGCGTCCTTGAACGAGACCGCGACCGTATTGTTCGCCACGGTCTGAATCGGGATCTGCACGCCCTGGGCGACTTCCGCCGTCTGGTTATTCTGCGTCGTCAGGCGCGGCGTTGAAAGAATCCGTCCCTTGCCCGTGTTTTCGAGCGCGGTGAGCGCGACGTCGAGATTGAACGCGCCGTTGATAGATCCGAGCGCGAGGCCGATGGCTGACGAAGCCGCTGCTGCCGGAAAGTTCACAGCGGTCGCCGCCGAATCGTTTCCGCTTCCGCGTGGATCGATCGGGCCCTGCGTGCCACCGACTCGGCCGCCGATGGAACCGTTGTTCGGGAAGGCAAGGCCGGTGGTATTCCCGATCTGCGAGTTGGCGCGGCCGTTGAAACCCCACTGGATCCCGAGCGCACGCGCGAAGTCACGCGTGGTCTGGACGACGCGCGCCTCGACTTCGACCTGCGGCTGCGGCTTGTCGAGCGTGCTAATCAGCGACTGCGCCGTCTGCAGGCGGTCCGGGAGATCCATGAGAATCAGCGTGTTCGTGCGGGGATCGACCTGGATCTGACCGCGTGCCGACAGAGCAGACTTGACCAGAAGCGGTCCGAGCACTTCGGCCTTGGCATAACTCAAGGGGAACGTCTGGACGCGCAGTTCGCCGGCGAGCGCCTTCGCCTCGACGAGCTTCTGCTGCGCGGCCTGTTCGTCGGCGAGGACGGCGAGCGGCGCGATGCGGATGATGTTGCCTTCGACCGTGTATCCGAGCCTGTTCGATCGCAGGATCTGGTCGAGCGCCTGGTCCCACGGTACGTCGTTCAGCAGCACGTTGACGCGCCCCTGCACCTGCGGGTCGATGATCATGTTCAGCCCGCTCTCGGCGGAGAACACGCGCAGCACCGCGCGCAGATCGGCGTCCTCGAAATCGAAATTGATCGGATGCCCGGTGTACTGCTTCTGCCCGGTTCCCGGAACATCGGAACTGAACGTCTGCGGGACGGCCTGCTGCTGCGTCTGCGTCGCGGGCGGTGGCGCGGTCTGCGGCGGGGGCTGCTGCGACGGAGGCTGCTGCTGCCCCTCGACGTAGCTCGGGGCACCCCTGAGCCTGTCGAAGGGCCGCGTCGCTGGCGTTTGCGTACGAGCGGGCTTACCCTCTGCCGTCTTCGCTGCCCGCGGGCTGAGCGCGCTGATTGGATCGGCCGGCGCAATCGACGCGGCGTTCGCGATCGCCTGCGCGAGCGAGAGCGTGTCTTCATCCTTGTCAGCCGCCGATTCCTGCGCTGCGGACGCGGGCTTGCCCACCGTAGCCTCGGCGGAGGTGGGCGGCGCCACCATGATCGCGCCGCCCGCCTTCGGTCCCTCGAAAACGACCGCGAGGTCACGTCCGTCGGGACCGGTCCGCTCGACGTGATACGTCGCGGACTGCGAGATCTCCATCACCACGCGGGTAACGAGCGGCTCGCGGCTGTTGAGCGCGACGCGGACCTGCTTCACGAACGCGCTGTCGACTCCCGTGCGCGCAGCGGCGGCCGCGGCCACGTTCGGGAAGTCGAGAACGAGGCGGCGCGGCTGCTCGTCCGATTCGGTCAGCGCCGACGGATTCAGGCGGCCGTTTCCCGCGAGCGTAATCGTCGTCGCGGTGCGTGTATGCGTGGCGCGGACCTTTTCGAGCTGCGTCGCGGGCACGATCGTGGCCGCTTCGCTGCTCTTCGCTTCGATCCTCTTCGCCTCGGCGGGCTCGCGCAGCGCCGCGGTGACTTCCTCGAGCTGCGGTCCTTTCATTGGAGCGCTCTCCGGTTCAATCTCGAGACGGATCACGTTCCGCGAGCTGCGCACCTTGTACGCCGACGGTGACGCGAGCGCGACGCGGACGCGCGCGACCTGCCCACCATCTCCACCTGTCGCTTCTTCAATCGTGACACCGGCGACCGGTCCCTTGCGCGTTACCTGGTTGTTCGCGTCGCCGAGCGCGACGCCTCGCAAATCCACGAACACGGTGAGCGGGTCCGGCCGGCTCACCGCGTACGCAACCGGTTCGGTCGATTCGATCAGAACGGCCGCGGACCTGCCGGTCGCCTGGGCCGAGACCCCGACGAGCCGGACCGCTTCCCTGGGGGCCGCGGTCAGCTGCACGAGCCCGCCGCAGACCACCGCCGCGAGAGCGGACGCGGCAATGAGCCGGCGCACCGCCCGAGCCTTTATCAAGAGGGTCATCTTTGTCTCCGCGCCGTTCACCGTGCCTCCGGTCGTATGGCCTTGCGCACTTCGCGCGTCTTTACGAGCGACAGTGGATCGTTGACGTCCTGCGAGAACACGACGGCCTCCTGGGTAATCGCCTTCACGCTTCCGTCGAACACCTTGTCGCCGGCCCGGATGATGTAGGTCCGGTTGTCGGGCGACTGCACGAGCGCGATCAGGCCGCCCTTCGGCGATTTGAGCACGCCCTTGACGGTCACTTCCGAAACGAGCAGCCCCGGCACGCCGGCAGGCCGCGAGCTGCCGGGCACGGGCAGGTCCCCGCCGCGCCCCGCGAGGCTCACGAACGGATCGCGCCGTCCGTTCGGGTCGTACGAATACCCGGCGCCCTGCGCGGGCGGGCCGGTCTTCTCGCCCGCCGCCGGCGGCGTCGCGGGCTTCTGATCGGGTTTCTGATCGGGCTTCTGAGCGGGCTTCTGGTCCGGCGTCAGCGCGTCGGCGTTCTTCTGCTGCGCCGCTTCAGTCTTGGCCTTCGCGTCGCGCGCGGCATTGATCGCGGGTGTCGGATTCGGCACCTGCGCGAGCATCGCCGTGACGGCAATCGGGATCAGGATCATGGCCATCAACGCGCCGGCGGAGCGCCGCGCCCTCCTCGCCCGCCGCCTTCCTGCAACACGAACGTCGTCGCGGTCATGTCCGCGATGATCGTGGAGTTGGCGTCCTGCCGGGGGTTCGCGGTAATCGCGATGTCGCCGATGTTGATGATCCGGGGGAACTTGCTGACACGATCGAAGAACAGCGCAAGGTTATGGAACGAGCCTACCGCGGTCAGGCGGTACGGCAGCTCCGCGTACAGGGGCTGCTGGCGAACAGGGGCCGGCGTGAAACGCAGCAGCGACAGGTTCGACTGCACGGCGAGTCCCTGCATCCGCCGGAGGATGTCGGCAACGTCCTTCTGCTCCGGGAGCACGTTCTTCAAGCTATCGAGCTTGCGCCCGAGATCGGTAACCTGCGCCTGGAACTCGGGAAGACGCCGGGCCGTGGCGATGCCCTTATTGATATCCGCCTTCAGCGCGGTCAGGTGCGTCTGCTTCAGCGCCAGGTCGGCCTGGAAGTCGCTGACGTAGAAGTTATAGAACCCGTAGATCGCCGCGGCCGACACCAGTACGAAGGCGCCAAGCTGGCCGTACCACGGGAGCTTAGTGAGACTTATATCCACAGCTAATGCCTATCGGTATCCCTTCATCTTCTCTTTACCGTTTGCCGACTACGACTACCAACTACTGATTACCGTCCGCCATCCGCTCAACGCGCCGGCGGAGCGCCCCGGCCCGCCGCCGGTGGCGGCGGCGCGGCTTCTGGGTTATCCGACGTCGCGCGAATCGTGAAGCGGACCATGTCCCCCGCGGGCGTCTGGTCCACCTGGCTGTCGATGATTTCCACGGGCCGCTTGAACCACGGACTTGCCTCGAGGTTCGCGACGAAATCCGAGAGCGCCGTCAGCGAGGTCGTGCGTCCTTCGATCGTGAAATCGGCGGCGCGCTGCCCCATCGACACGAGCCACAAGCGGTCCGGCAGCGCCTTGCTGACCTCGTCGAGGATGTGCACCGGCCCGGTCTGGCCGCGGCGCAGCTGCTCGATCAGCGTCACGCGCTGCTGCAGGCGCGCCTTCTCCGTTTCGAACCTCTGGACCTGCGCGAGCACGGAGCGGAGCTGCTGCGCCTCGACTTCGGCGCGCGCGATCTGTTCGTCAAGCTGCCGCGACTGCGTGCGCAGCGACCAGAACCACCACCCGATGGAGACGACGGTCGCAAGGATGATGAGCGCCGCGCCGATGGTGACGCGCTGCGCCGCGGAAACACCCGCGGTCGCCGCCTTCTTCTTGCCGGCGCCACGATCGACCGCCAGCAGGTTGATGCGAATCATCGGTCGCCCATCCGCCGCAGCGCCAGTCCAACGGCAACCGCGACCGTCGGCGCGATCTCCGACGGCTCGGTCTTGAACTTCTTGGCGTCGAACGTCACCTTCTTGAACGGATCGAACGGTTCAACGGGCGCCTGGAAGCGCTCGGCCAACATCTCCGTGAAGCCCTCCGCGCGCGACGCGCCGCCGCTCAATATGATCCGGTCGATCTTGTCGGACGCCGCCGTCGCCTTGAAGAAGTCGAACGTCTTCTGGATTTCCAGCATGACGTTCTCGGTCACGGCGCGCAGCACCGGACGCGCGTCGTCGTAGGTCGCCCCTTCGACGAACTCGCCGCGCTTGAGCGCATCGGCGGTCTCGAATGGCAGGTTCAACTCGCGCTGCAGCGCCTCGGTATACGCGTTTCCCCCCATCGAGATGTCGCGCGTGAACACCGACTGATCGCCCTGAAGAATGTTGATGTTGGTTGCGCTCGCGCCCGCATTGAGCAGCACGACGACGGCATTCGGGTCGATGCCGTAGTTCACTTCGTACGCGTTCTGGAGCGCAAAGGCGTCGACGTCCACGATGACGGCAGACCGGCCGGCCTGCGCGATGACGCCGGTGTAGTCCGCGATCTTTTCCTTCTTGGCCGCGACCAGCAGGACGTCCATCGTCCCCTTCCCCGCCGCGGCGTCACCGCGATCGAGGATCTGGTAATCGAGGTTCACGTCCTGAATGTCGAATGGGATGTACTGCTCCGCTTCCCAGTAGATCGACTCGGCCAGCTCGCCGTCCGACATGATCGGCAGCGAGATCTTCTTGACGATGACGGCGTTGCCCGACAGCGAGGCAGCGACGTCCTTTGTCTTGATGCTGCGCCCGTCGAACAGTCGGCGGATCGCATCCGCGACGGCGGCGCCGTCGATGATCGCACCATCGACGATGCTGTCCGGCGGAAGCGGCTCGGTTCCAAACCCGGTGACCTTATAGGTCTTGCCGGAGGATTTCAGCTCGACGGCCTTGACCGCGCTCGAACCTATATCCAGTCCGACCAGGGCTTTCGCTCTACGGAACACAAGTCCCCCCACAATCCATCGCTGCTGTTATCGGCATGAGCCAGTTGGCAAGTGAGGTGCCACGGCTGAGAAGCACACAATTTCGGCAGAACTGCGCAAAACTGGTATCGCGTGGGCATTGGCGGGATTCCAGAACGGGACACAGGATGACAATTCGGTCAGCGAAATCCCAGTTTCGTAATCTTGACAATAGCGCTAATTGCCGGTATCCTCTTGGTTTGCCGTCCTTTGAAAGGTAACGAGAGGGATCCCATGCGTTCGTTTGTTCCCACTGCCGGCAGTGTGGAAAGGCAGTGGCACGTCATCGACGCCGAGGGCCAGGTCCTCGGGCGCATCGCGACGGAGGCTGCCCGCCTCCTGCAGGGTAAGCACAAGGCGATTTACACGCCGCATATCGACACGGGCGATCACGTCGTGATCGTGAACGCCGCGAAGGTCAAGCTGACCGGCCGCAAGGAAGAACAGAAGCTCTATCGCTACCATTCCGGCTACGAAGGTGGCGTCCGCGAAGAGCGCGTGAAGGAAGTTCGCGCGAAGCAGCCGACGCGCATCGTCGAGGAAGCCGTTCGCGGCATGCTCCCCAAGACGAAGATGGGGGAAGCAATGTGGCGCAAGTTGAAGGTGTATGCGGGCTCGGATCACCCGCACGCGAGCCAGAAGCCTAAAAAGATCAAGAGCGAGGTCGCATAAGTCGTGGCAGCAGCAATCGAGTATTACGGCACCGGGCGGCGCAAGACATCGACGGCCCGCGTGTTCCTCAGGCCGGGCACCGGCACCCTGACGATCAATCGCAAGACTTTCGAGCAGCACTTCCCCACCGAAGCGCACCGCAACCAGATCAAGCAGCCGATGGCCGTGACCGAAACGGCCGATAAGTTCGACGTGCTCGCCACGATCGCCGGCGGCGGCATTGCCGGCCAGGCAGGCGCGCTGCGCCTCGGGATCGCGCGCGCCCTCGTCGAGTACAACATCGAGCTCCGGCCACGGCTCAAGAAGGAAGGCTTCCTGACGCGCGACGCGCGCATCAAGGAGCGCAAGAAGTACGGACAGAAGGGCGCGCGGAAGCGCTTCCAGTTCAGTAAACGGTAATGGGAGGGAATTTGAGCGGGATCGCGTTGAAGGATTTGCTCGAGGCTGGCGTCCATTTCGGACACCAGACCAAGCGCTGGAACCCGAAGATGAAGCAGTACATCTTCGGCGAGCGGAACGGGATCTACATCATCGACCTAGGGAAGACGGCCAAGCTGTTCCGCGACGCGGAAGAGTTCGTCCACAACCTCGCTGCCGATGGACGCACCATCCTGTTCGTCGGAACGAAGCGTCAGGCCCAGGACGCGGTTGCCGAGGAGGCGCAGCGCTCGGGCATGTTCTTCGTCAACCAGCGCTGGCTCGGCGGCCTGCTGACGAACTTCACCACGATCCAGCGCAGTCTCGCCCGTCTCCGCGATCTCGAAGCCATGGAAACGGACGGCCGCTACGAGACGATCACCAAGAAGGAGATCGCCCAGGTCGAAAAGGAGAAGCGCAAGCTCCAGAAGAACCTCGAAGGCATCCGCAACATGTCGCGGCTGCCCGACGCGATCTTCGTCGTCGACACGCGCAAGGAAAAGATCGCGGTCGACGAGGCGCGCAAGCTCAAGATTCCCGTCATCGGTGTCGTCGACACCAACTGCGATCCCGACGAAGTGAACTTCGTCATCCCCGGCAACGACGATGCGCTCCGCGCCATCCGGCTGTTCGCGTCGAAGATCGCCGACGCGGTCCTCGCCGGCCGTGGCGTTCGCGAGTCCAGCCAGGCAGATGAGGGTACGGCGGAAGGCGACGAACGCGGGCGGCGCTCGCGCCCTACCCGTCCGGCGCCGCGTGAACACGCCGTGACGCCGGCGTCGGTCTAAGAACCCCGCGAGTAAGCTTGACGCCGGCTGAAACTCGGCCGGCGTTTGTTATGTACGGCACCAGTTGCCAGTTGCCAGTTCCCAGTGGCCAGTCGGCAGCTCCAAACTGGAAACTGGTAACTGGTAACTGGTAACTGGTAACGGGAGACGACGAGAATGACGACTATGGAAATTACGGCGGCAATGGTGAAGAAGCTTCGCGACGCGACCGGCGCGGGGATGATGGAGTGCAAGGGGGCGCTGACCGAGGCGAACGGCGATCTCGAAGCTGCGACCACCCTGCTCCGCAAGCGCGGACTCGCGGCGGCCACGAAGAAGGCCGGGCGCTCGACGTCCGAGGGGCTCATCGGCCATTACATCCACATGGGGGGCAAGATCGGCGTCCTCGTGGAAGTGAACTGCGAGTCCGACTTCGTCGCGCGCACGGACAAGTTCCAGGAGCTGACGAGGGAGCTCGCGATGCACGTCGCCGCCGCGAACCCCACCTACGTCCGCCGCGAGGACGTCCCCGCCGACGTCCTCGCGCGCGAGAAGGAGATCTACAGGGATCAGGCGAAGGACAAGCCGGCGCAGGTCATCGACAAGATCGTCGACGGGAAGTTGAACAGCTACTACCAGCAGTTCTGCCTCCTCGAGCAGCCCTCGGTGCGCGATCCCAACGTCACGATCCAGCAGCTAGTGCAGGACGCCATCCGCATCCTGGGCGAGAACATCACCGTGACGCGGTTTGTTCGCATGAAAGTGGGAGAAAACACCTAGATCGATATAATCGTCAGTCATGTCCGCGCGTTACGGTCGGGTCCTGCTGAAGCTGTCCGGTGAAGCCCTCATGGGCGAGCAACAGTTCGGCATCGACCCCGCCGTGACGACACAGATCGCCAAGGAAATCGCCGAGATCCAGTCGCTGGGCATCCAGACCGCGATCGTCATCGGCGGAGGCAACCTCTTTCGCGGGCTCGCCGCCAGCGCGAAAGGCATGGACCGCGCCACTGCCGACTACATGGGCATGCTCGCCACGGTCATCAACGGCCTCGCGCTGCAAGACGCGCTCGAGCACGTCGGCGTCCCCACCCGCGTCGTCACCGCCATCGAGATGCGCGCGGTCGCGGAGCCCTTCATTCGCCGCCGCGCGATCCGCCACATGGAAAAGGGGCGCGTCGTCGTCTTCGCCGCCGGCACCGGCAATCCTTACTTCACCACCGATACCGCCGCCGCGCTCCGCGCGATGGAGATGAAGGCGGACGTCATCCTCAAGGGAACGAAGGTCGACGGCATCTACACCGCCGATCCGATGATCCATCCCACCGCGACCAAGTTCGACTCGATCTCCTATATCAAGGTTCTCGAGCAGGGCCTGAAGGTGATGGACGCCACGGCCATCTCCCTGTGCATGGACAACAAGCTCCCGATCGTCGTCTTCAATCTCCGTACGCCCGGCAACATGCGGCGCGCGGTGCTGGGCGAAGCCGTCGGGACGACCGTGACCGCGTAAGCGAGGGAACGTTATGGATGTGAGCGATCTGAAAGGGCTGTTCGGCGAGGTGAAGAAGCGGATGGACGGACACCTCGATCACGTCCGCCGCGAGCTGTCGGGTGTACGCACCGGCCGCGCATCCGTCAACATTCTCGACAGCGTGCACGTCGAAGCGTACGGGACGATGGTTCCGCTCAACCAGGTCGCCACGCTATCGGTGCCCGAGCCGGCGATGATTGTCGCGCAGCCGTTCGATCCGTCGCTGATGACGCCCGTGGAGAAAGGCATTCGCGCCGCGAACATCGGCCTGAATCCGACGAACGACGGCAAGGTAATCCGCATCCCGATTCCGCCGCTCACCGATGAGCGCCGCAAGGAACTGTCCAAGCTGGTGCACAAGTTCGCCGAGGAAGGACGCAACGGCGTTCGCCAGGTGCGCCGCGACGCGAACGAGAAGCTGAAGAAGCTCCTGAAGGACAGCAAGATCTCGCAGGACGACGAGCGCCGCGGCCTCGAGGAGGTCCAGAAGATCACCGACCAGCACATTGCGCTGATCGACGAGATCCAGAAGAAAAAGGATGCCGATCTCCTTGGAAAGTGAGGAGGTCGGTTGCATTGCCGATTGGCGAATGGAGATTGAAGATGCACGGATTGGCGATACCGATTGCTGATTAGCCAGCTCCAATCGGCAATCACCAATCGACAATCCGTTTAATCTTCAATCTGCAATCGGCAATTCGTTTAATCGCCAATCTGCAGTCGGCAATCGCAAATGTCCTATTTCAGCCACCTGGAGTGCAGCGTCCCATGCGGCGCTGCACCATACGATCCACACACAGAACAGCATCTCTGCACCCTTTGTGGGATGCCGTTGCTTGCGCGCTACGACCTGAAGGCGGCGCGCGCATGGAGGAAGGACTCGCTCGCGTCGCGCGAGGCGACGATGTGGCGGTATCGGGAGTTGATGCCGCTGTTCGAGGGCGAGCAGCCGATCACGCTCGGCGAAGGCTGGACGCCACTCATCCACGCGAATCGCCTCGGGCGCGATCTCGGGCTCGATCGCCTGTTCGTCAAGGACGAATCGCTCAATCCGACCAACTCGTTCAAGGCGCGCGGCCTGGCTGCGGCGGTGACGAAGGCGGCGCTGCTCGGCGCCAAGACGTTGTCGGTACCGTCGGCCGGCAACGCCGCGAACGCACTGGCGGCGTATGCCGCGGCCGCCGGACTGAAGGCCAAGGTCTTCATGCCGAAGGACGTGAAGGTCCCGTTCATCCGCGAGTGCGAGCTGTACGGCGCGGACGTGACGCTCGTCGACGGACTGATCACCGACGCCGGACGTATTGCCGCCGAAACCGGCAAGCCGCTCGGCTGGTATGACGTCTCCACGCTCAAGGAGCCGTACCGCATCGAGGGAAAAAAGACGATGGCCTACGAGCTCGGCGAGCAGCTCGAATGGCAGTTCCCCGACTGGATCATTTATCCGACCGGCGGCGGCACCGGCATGGTCGGGATGTGGAAGGCGTTCGACGAGTTGGAAGCAATCGGATGGAAGCCGCCGGGCCGACGTCCGAAGATGGTGTCCGTCCAGGCCGAGCACTGCGCGCCGATCGTCCGCGCCTTCGAGGAAGGGAAGGAACGGTCCGAGATGTTCCCGAACGCGCGCACGGTCGCTGACGGATTACGAGTGCCGAAAGCGATCGGCGACTTCCTCGTCCTCCGGGCCGTGCGCGAGAGTGGCGGCACCGCGGTGGCCGTCAGCGACAAGGACATGGTTGCCGATATGCGTGAGCTGGGCGCGAAGGAAGGGATAAGTGCTGCGCCCGAAGGCGGCGCGGCCCTCTCCGCCTTGAAGGTCCTGCTGAACCGGGGCGACATTAATGCCGCCGATACTGTCGTGGTTTTTAACACCGGTGGCGCCCTGAAGTACTTGGACGTACTGTAAAAACGGGGACTGTCCCCGTTTTCTGCGCCGAAACGGGGACTGTCCCCGTTTTTGGCGCTGCTAGTGTTCAATACCGGCGGCGCCCTTAAGCACCTGGACGTCCTCGGTTCTTAGCAGCTGCTTGCCTTTCGCCGGAGCTCAGGAGATCGGGAGACTAGGAGGTAGTGCTTCGAATAGCCGGATAACTCCTAAGCTCCTGAGCTCCTAATCTCTTGCAAAGAGACAAGCGAACAATCATTCATTGAGTACGAACGCCCAGAGAGTGTCACCGGCGCCGACGACGACGTACTGCAGACCGTCGAGCGTGTAGGTGATCGGACCATTGCTGACGGAGGTCCGCACGCCGGAGTGCCACAGCGGATCGCCCGTTGTGGCATTGAGTGCCACGAAATTCCCGCTCGAGCCATCGCCAGAGAAGAGCACGTTGCCCGCGGTGCTCAACAGGCCTGACATGCCGCCCCCTTCCCACTTGTGGCTCCAGCGTACGTTGCCGGTCTTGTAGTCAATCGCCTGCACCATGTTCTGCGACCAACCGCCCCGGTCGGTGCCGCCCCACCCTTGCGGGTTGTCGCCGGCATCGTAGATGTACCAGACGCTGTACGCCTGCGCGGCGCTCACGTAGAACAGGCCGGTCTTCGGGCTGAAGCTTGGCGGAGGCCAGTTCGTCGCGCCTCCCTGGTTCGGCGTGACGAGGGCCCCGGCGATTTGCGGGTCTTTTGCTGGATTGGGGATCGGCTGCCCCTTCTCGTCGAACCCTTTCGACCAGTTGGTCACGACGTAATCGGACGAGACCAGCGCCTTGCCGTCAGCTCGATCGAGCAGGAAGAATTTTCCGTTGCGCGATGCCTGGGCCAGCAGCTTGCGCGGCTGGCCATTGAACTCCGCGTCGAACAGCACTGGGGTCTGCGTCGCGTCCCAGTCGTGCGTATCGTGCGGTGACGACTGGAAATACCACCGCATCTTTCCGTCGTCGGGATTCAGCGCGACGATGGATGCAGTGAAGAGATTGGCGCCCGGACGGTTCTTGTAAGCGACGACCGGCTGCGGGTTGCCGGTTGTGACGTAGATCAGATTCAGATCGGGATCGTAGGTTGGCGGCTGCCACGTCATGCCACCGCCGTGTCTGGCCATGTCTTCGTTCGGCCACGTTTCGAAGCCTGGATCCCCTTTCTTCTGCGGCACGACATACCAGCGCCATTGGAACGCCCCGGTCTCCGGATCGTGCGACTCGATGTAACCGGGGATGTCCAGGTCATCGCCGCTGACGCCGACGATCACGTGACGCCCGACGATGACCGGCGCGGCGGAGGCGTAGTAGTACTGATCGAGATCGCAGATCGTCTGATTCCAGCGCTCCTTGCCGTTCTTCACGTCGAGCGAGTGAAGCGTGCAATCCGGAGTGACGACATACAACGACTCGCCGAGGATCCCGACTCCGCGGTTGCCGATATGGTTGCCTCCCTTGCCGTTCCACTCGAAGTGCCAGATCTCGCGGCCGGTCCTCGCGTCGATCGCCCACACGTGATCCGGAACAGAGACATACGCGATGCCGTTGAGGACGAGCGGCGTTCCCTTGATAGGGCCGCTGCCGGGCACTGACAGCCGATAGCTCCACGCAAGGCTCAGGTGCTTGACGTTGTCGGCGTTGATCTTCGTAAGCGTGCTGAATCGCCGCCCCGAGTAGTCGCCGTTGTAAGTCGGCCATGCGTCCGTGGGAATCTGTGGCGCTGTCGGCGTCTGTGTGGGCACGCCCGTGAGCGCGAGAATCATCAGGGCGACGGATCCGAATCTGATCATTTCAGGGTCTCGAGGTACGCCACGACATCGTGGATGTTCTTGTCGGTAATGCGCGAGAGCAGCGCGACGTGCGCTGCGAATGGATCCGATTTGACGACGCGCGTGCCGGGCGTGCGGCGGACGCTGCGATAGTTGCCGGACGCATCGAGGAACGACACGTTGAAGTCGTCCATACGATCGAGCGCGCCTGTCAGCGTCTCTCCCGAATCCGTTGTGACCGTCACGGTGACGACCTTTACGTCCGTACTCTGCCGGCGCGCGGTCTGTGGGAAGAGGAAGCGCTGCTGAAGATTGACGGGCTCGAGGCGTTTGCCGATGCCCGCCAGGTCTCCCGTCGGCGAATGGCACTGGGTGCAGCCCCCCTCACCCTGGAAGTATTCGGCGCCGGCGCGCGGTTCACCAACCAATACGTTGCCCGCCTTGAACATCGGCGCTCCGCGAAGCGTGTCGTTGATGCGGTCGCGAAGAAAGTGCGCGAGCAGCAGCACGTCCCTGCTGGTCAATCCTTCGAATGCCGCCGCCGTTGGCGGACCTCCCTTCCCCGGGACAGGAACCGGCGGATGCACGCCGCGCAGGAACGGTCCAAGCGTGCTGCCGTAACGGTCGTGCAGCACGACAATCGATCGCACGAGGTTTCCGCCCTGCGGCGTGCCGCGCGCGTCGGCGCCGTGGCAGGCGAGACAGTTGGCGGCGTACAGCGGCTTCGCGGCTTCGGCTGCTTTCGGATCCACCATCGGCTTGTCGTCCGGCCCCGAGCCTCCGCGGACCGTAGACGGCGTCAGCACATGCGCTTCAGAGAGGTAGTCGATGACGGCCGCGAACTCCGCGTTCGTCCCGCGCGCGCCGCGGCCGATCATGTTTTCGACCGTGGCTTCCCATTGCGCGCGCGTCCGCCGGACGGCCACCACGAACTCGAAGGGATGACATTGGCTGCACAGCCTGCGGGCGATCGCTTCGCGCGGATCGGCGCCGCGCCCCTGCGGAGTTGCCGGCGGGCGCTCGGGCGCCCTGCCCTGCGGCCGTTGGGTCCTGGTTTGCGCGCCGATCGCGCTGCCGAGCGCCGCAACAAGCATGGCTGCCGCGGCAAGGGTCCATCGAGGAGTGGAAGTGACGCGCATCGCCGGCGATTATACTGGCGACCGTCGCGCTTGTGATGTGTAGCTACGCTACTGCGCCGTAACTTCCGGTCCGCTTAGCGGTCCAACCGATCCTGCGGAAGGAATGCTGACCGTGTCGGTGGCATTCAACAATCGCCCGACACGCCCTCCATGGAAGGTGACGCACCAATCGAGGCAGAGCGCGATGGCAACGTTCGTCACCGTCATCCCGACGCCAAAATTCGCGAGCGGATGGTCGTGCAGGAGATTTCCCGCAACCGCCAGGAACGCCACGACGAGGAACATCGGCGTCGCCAGCACACGGGGGACCAATCGGTTCGAAGCTCATTCAGCGCAGTGAGGTCCGCCGTCGCGCTACGCGCTGTGGCGTGGCTTGCCAACCAAAGCTCATTGGCGCAGTGAGGTCCGCCGTCGCGCTACGCGCTGTGGCGCGTGGCTTGCCAACCGAAGCTCATTGGCGCGATGAAGCCCGCCTTCGCGCTGCGCGCTACGGCGGGCAACCTTCGCGTGATCGCGAGCGAAGGTTGGTGGACGCGGGGAGGATCGAACTCCCGGCCTCTGCATTGCGAACGCAGCGCTCTCCCAGCTGAGCTACGCGCCCCCACCGACGACACACATCACCAAACGCGCCGCGCTCGATCGCGAACCGTGCCGTGATGTGAACACGTAAGTCTACCATTGCCTATACTTGTGTATCAATGCCTCCAATCGTGAAGCGTATCGGTGTGCTCACCGGCGGCGGTGATGCGCCAGGCCTCAATGCTGTCATCCGCGCGGTCGTGAAGGCCGGCGCCAACTGTAATTGCGAGGTCATCGGCCTCGAGGACAGCTTCGACGGATTGATCGAACCCAACCGCTGGCGGCAGCTCGTGCCCAAGGACGTGACGGGCATTCTCCGCGTCGGCGGGACGATTCTCGGGACGACGAACCGCGGCAATCCATTCCTCTACCCCATCGAAACATCCGGCGGGACGAAGGACTACTCTGCCCGCTGCGTCGAGATGTTCCATGAGCTGAAACTCGACGCGCTCGTTGTCATCGGCGGGGACGGCACCCTCGCCATCGCGCACCAGTTTGCGCAGATGGGCGTTCCGCTCGTCGGCGTCCCGAAAACGATCGACAACGACATCGTCGGCACGACGAACACCTTCGGGTTCGATACCGCGGTCAGCTTCGCGACGGAAGCGATCGATCGGCTGCACGTGACGGCGGAGGCCCATCATCGGGTCATCGTCGTCGAAGTGATGGGACGCTATGCCGGCTGGATTGCGCTGTACTCCGGTGTCGCGGGGGGCGCGGACGTGATTCTGATCCCGGAGATTCCCTACGACCTCGAGAAGGTCGCGCGGCGCATCCGCGATCGCGATCACATGGGCGCGCGTTTCAGCATCGTCGTCGTCGCCGAGGGCGCGAAACCGATCGGTGGAAATCACACGGTGCTCAAGGCCGCGGAGGGCGCGACCGTGGAACGACTGGGCGGCGTTGCCGCGGTTGTGGCGAACGATCTCGAGAGGCTCACTGGAAAAGAAACGCGCAGCGTCGTGCTCGGCCACCTGCAGCGTGGCGGCGCTCCAACGAGCTTCGATCGCATTCTTGCGACGCGCTTCGGCGCGCGCGCCGTGGAGTGCCTGATGCAAGGCACCTTCGATCACATGGTCGCGTTCCATCCACCCGATATTGTCGCCATCCCGTTGAAGGATGTCGTCGGCAGGACGCGAACGGTGCCGCCCGACTTCGACGTCATTCGTACCGCGCGCGCGATGGGAATCGCGATGGGCGATTAGCGGATCGCGATCGCAATCCCGCCGAATCCCTGCAGGACGCTGCCGCCTCCGGGGTCGTCGAACGAACGCATCTCATATCGTCCCTGGCCGAACGCCTTGATGCGGTTGGTAATCGGGACGTCCACTCCACCAACGAGTTGTGCGCCCGCACGCGGACCCTGCGTCCGAATCTGTTCGTAACTGTTGGCGGGTGCGCTCACGCTGTAGCGATACCGTTCCCAATACGCGCCGAGTCCTCCGCCGGCAAAGCCCGAAACGCGACCGCCCGATCGCGCGAGCAGGTTCACGCCGAAGCTCTGAAAGCGCGATGCCGACGTCGTTGTCGTCACTGGCGCTGTGCCGAAACCAAACTTCTGCGTCTCTTCATGCCACGCGACTGCGAACTCAGGTTCAACGGCGAAGCTCCCCTTCCCGATCCGCAAGGAGACCAGCAGCGTCGGCGCGGTGTAACCGAGATCTGAGTGCAGGTAATGCGACGCACCTATCGCCGTTCGAGCTTCGATGGCAGGGGGCGTCTGAGCTGACGCGGCGATCGGCGCGGCGAGGAGAACGCAGGCAAGGAAAACACTTTTCATAGCTCGCAAGGCGGACGACGGACGGAGAAAGGCTCAGTCTTCAATGCCGCCGCTGCTGTCAGCGGTCACCGCGGGCGCTTTCCCGCGCCGTCTGCGCATCGACTCGACGAGGCCGCGGAGTGCCTGCGCGGCGACGGCGTTCGCGAGCGAAAGGCGCTGCAGATCGTCGAGATCGGAATCCCTAATGTCGCCCTGCGGATCGACGTCCTCGACCTTCACGGCGACGGCACCCAGTTGCTCCGAGGCCCGGAGCGCGCCTCGCATGGAGGCCTTCAGAGCCTCAATTTCCGACAAATCGGCCATAGGAGGGCACTTTACCGCAGTTACAGCTTCAGGACATTTTTGAACAGTTTTGTAATCAAAATGTGTGCGGCTACCGCACTCGACGCCCGCAACTACCTCGAATCATGGGCGTTGTGGGCGAACGACAGAAATGGCACAGTTGGAGCGTGCGTTGCAAACTTGTTGGGCTCCGTGCACATGCCGGCCTCTCCCCCTGAATTCGAGTCGTCGCAGTCGTCCTCGGGATACGAAGACGGACTCGGCCGGCGTGTGCTCGAGTTCGACCGGGAAACGGGGGGCATGCTCGAGCGGCTCGTGCTTCGGCCGGAACTGTCTGCTTTCGAGCAGGCGCTGACCGAACGCATCGCACTTGTCGCCGGTCTCGAGGACGAACGCTTCTCCAAGCCGCGCGCTATTGAAAAGGATGGCGACCGCCTGACGGTTGTCTCCGAATACGTCGCGGGACGCCGCCTCTCCGACATCATCGACGCGGCCGCCGATCATGGCATCGTCGCGGGCATCGACGCCGGGCTCGGACTGCTGCTCGAACTGCTTCCCGCTGTCGCGAGGCTCCACGATGCGGGCCTGGTGCACGGTGCATTCGCGCCGGGCCGCCTCATGATCACGCCGGCGGGTCTCGTGCTCGTCCTGGATTCAATCTACGGCGAGCCGCTTGAACGCCTGCAACTGACACGCAAGCGCCTCTGGTCCGAGTTCCGGCTGGCCTTCCCTCCAACGGCGGGACTCGCGCGCTTCGACAGGGCCGCGGATCTGGGGCACGCGTCAATGGTGGCGGCCACGCTCATCATCGGCCGCGCGTTGCAGGACAACGACTACCCGGAAGGCATCGCCCTCGTCCGCCGCGAGATTCACGAAATCGCGAGCATCCGCGGGACAAAAGCGTTCGCCGACGGGGTGGACAAGTTCTTCGGCTCGACGCTACCGCTCGCCGGCCGCAAGGGGAACACGACCACGTCCGCCGACGAGGCGGCGATCGACTTGCGGAAACTGGTACGCAAGGAACTCGGGATCAATACGTGCCGCACGGCGCTGCTCGAATTTCTGCAGCAGGTCGAGGCGGCGGATGCCGAGCTCGCCGCCGCCGAAGCCGCCGAGGCCGCGGAGCGGGCAGCTCGCGGACCATCGGAAGCCGAGCGGCTCGCGCAGCAGCAGGCGGAGGCTGCACGCGTCGAGGCGGAACGCCGCGAACGCGAACGCCGCGAAGCCGGAGCGAGGGAAAAGGCGCGCAGCGAGGCTGAGCGCAAAGCGCGCGATGAGGCCGAGCGCAAGGCGCGCGATGAGGGCGAACGCAAAGCCCGCGAAGAGGCAGAGCGCAGAGCTCGCGAAGAAGCCGAACGCAAGGCACAGGAAGAGGCCGAACGGAAAGCGCGCGACGAAGCGGAGCGCAAAGCCCGCGAACAGGCCGAACGCAAGACCCGTGAGGAAGCGGAGCGCAAGGCCCGTGAGGAAGCGGAGCGAAAGGCTCGCGAAGAAGCAGAGCGCAAGGCCCGTGAAGAGGCGGAACGCAGGGCCCATGAAGAGGCGGAACGCAAGGCCCGTGAAGAGGCGGAACGCAAGGCCCGGGAAGAAGCGGACCGCAAGGCCCGGGAAG
>DASPXV010000067.1:0-7618 GCA_035637115.1 Vicinamibacterales bacterium | reverse complement strand
GAGCACGAACAGCCGCGAGCCATCGCGATCGAACAACACCGCCGTCGGATACCAGCCGACTGGAATCCATCCCTGCACCGCTGCCGCGCCCCGCTTCGAGACGTCCGCCACGGTGACGGTATTGTTGTCGGCGTTGGCGATGAGCAGCGTCCGGCCGTCGGGTGACAGCGCGAGGCCGTTCGGCGTCGATCCAACCGGCGCCTGCGTCCCTAGTGCGACGGAAATCTGCTCGCTCGGCGCGCCTGTCGCAAGATCGAGGATCCAGACCGCGTTCGTGTTGGCGCACGCGACGAACAGCCGTTTCCCGTCGCGGCTGAATTCCATGGCATTCGGGTGCTCCCCCACCGCGAACTCACCCTTTTGCGCGAGCGTCGATGGGTCGAGCATCACCACTTTCGCACCGCCCCAGACGGACACCAAGAGCGTCTGGCCATCGGGCGACAGGACGCACGTGTAAGGCTCCGCCGGCAGGTCCGCGGTTGCGGTGACCTTGCGCTGCGCGATGTCGATTGCGCGGACCTTCTGACCGTAGATCTGCGCCGCGTAGAGCATCCGCCCGTCGCCGCTGATCTCGAGACCGGCCACGTAGCCGGCGTTTTCGATCACGTCACGTCCTGGATGCCGCTCGGCGAGTCCGATCTGAATGTTCCCGGCCGCCGTGAGGCGGCCCCCCTGGAACGAAAATTCGTAGATGACGTTCTCACTGGATCCGGACGCAAACAGCCGCTTGCCGTCGGGATGCCACACCAGGCCGAGCCACGTGTGTTCGAGCTCCAGACGATTGACGATCTGGAGCGAGCGCGTGTCCAGGATGCTCAGCGCCGGCTTCGTGTATCCGCTGCTGGAAATCGCGAGGAACCGTCCGTCGGGAGACGGAACGACGTTCATCGGAAGGTCGCCGACGGTGATGTGCCGCCCTTCGGGGGCGATGCGCCAGCCGTTGGGCAGGAGCGTTATGCCCTCGCCCTGATAGCCGGGCCAGATTGGCGCGGTCGGACCTCGCTGCGCGAGCGGCGAAATGGATGCGGCCGCGATAACGATGCCAAGCAGAACACGCGCGCCCGCTCTCCGCATCCGTCCTCCTTGAGGGGATCAGCCCACGGCTTTCCCCGCAGCGGAGTTATATCTGAAAACGAGGTCGTTGAGGCGCTCGACGTCGCGTGCGATGAAATCCGCGCCTTCATCGAGGTCGGCGTTGTCTAGACCGTCGCGGATGCCCTCGAGCACGAACGCCGCCTGCTCGACGTCGACTTTTCCGTCGGCGCTCACCGCGCAGCACTCGCCGCTTGCGACGATCGCGTCGAGCGTCGCCGCATAGCCGGCGCAGGCGTCCGCTTCCTGGCGGGTGCCGACGCCCTGCAGGCCGTTCGAGAGCGCGTGCAGCAGGAGCGCCGCACGCCGGCAGGCATGTCGCTCGTCATCGGTGAGCGTGAGATTGAGATCCATCTACGTCCCTCGCTGGTTAATGGGCTGCTCGCCCGTGTCGATCGCGCGGTCATCCGTGCTGAGGAACTCCCAGCGATAGCAATCGGGCCGGAGCGTCAGCTTGAGCACACCGAACTTGTCGAACCGCGCGTATTCGCTGTTGGGCGTGTCTTTCGTCCGCCCGGCAAGCTTACGTCCACCCGTGCCGACGATGAACATGCGCGGCCCCTGTGGATCCGGGATCTGGTCGGGGCGCTGTGGCGCGAAGCGCTCGTAATGGTGCGCGTGGCCGTTCAGAATCAACTCCGCCCGCGCGGCGTGCATCTCGTTCCAGAACCAGCGCGGCTTCTTCGAGTCGCGGTGCGCGCCGGAGCCCCAGCGCGGCCGATGCCAGATCGCGACGATCGGCTTGAATCGGCGCGCGGCGAGATCCTCGCGCAGCCACTGGAGCTGCGGTGCGTGCGCATCCTGCTCGACTTCGCTGTTGAGCGAAATGAGATGCCAGCCGGCTTCCGGCAGCGGTAGGCTGAAATAGCTTCGCCGCGGCGTCCCCGCGCGATTCTCGCCGAAATAGTCGAAGTACGGCGTCGCGGCGGCGGTGCGGTAATCGTGGTTGCCCGGACACGAAAAAGTGCGGCCGAGCAGATCGGGATGCCCCCACGTGGGCGTGTAATGATCGCGGTACTCGTCGATCCTGCCGCGGTTGTAGGCGTTGTCGCCGAGCGCCACGATGATCGCGCCCGGATGCTGGTCGAGGATGCGGCGCGCCAGCAGGGCCGTCGCCTCCGCGCCAGGATTTTTGCGCGGCGGGCCGCACATGTCCCCCACCGCGATGACGATCTGTTCCGCCACCCGCGTTAACGCGAGAACTGAATTGAACGAATGACGTTGCGGAACACGTTCGAATACGCGTTGTATTCGCCGCGCGGCGCCACGCCGAACGCGTAGAACAGCGACCCATCGCTGAGTTGTGTCGTGTAGATCTCGATCGCTTCTTGGCCGCCGGTCGCGTCCGAGACGTTCGAGAGCACGGTCCGAAGACCCTGGCGCCCACCGATTGTGCCGCGCTCGTAGCCGCTCGGGCGGCTGAGACGCGGATTCGCCTGCTGGAGCGACCGGATCAACTCGGTCGTCGCGGTTTCGAGATCGTGGCTCTCGTTGCGCGCCACTCCGACCTCGACACCGTGCGTGAAGACGCTCTGTCCGTTCGCAGTACCGTACGCGCCGTCGGGCGCGAACGTCACGCTGTTGTTGGTCCCGAACTCGCGCCAGTTTGAGGGCACGCTGATCCGGAACAGGTTCCCCTCGTTATACGCCGTGAAGCGCGTGTCCGGGCGCGCGACATTGCCGGAAATCGGACGCGATTCTCCGCCGCTCGTTGTCCGTCCCGCGTTGCGGTTGCGCGCAACGTCCTCGGAGGTAGGGGCTGGCGAGAGCGAGTGCAAGTGCGCCTGCACCGACTGAAAGTCACGTGTGTCGTGCGTGGCTCCCTCCACATGGAGCAGCCGCGCTTCCTGGTTGAGGTACTCGTAGCGATTGCCCGGGTTCGGGTGATCGCTCATCCACTGCGGACCGCCGGGACCGCTCTCCTGCTCAATGGTCTTGAACACATTCGCCATGTCGCGCGGGTCGTAGCCGGCCGCCGCCATGATCCGCGCGCCGAGCAGATCCGCCTGCTTCTCGTACTCGCGGCTGAATTTCATGAAGTAGGTGCCGATTCCGAATTGCGAGCCTTGCGCGACGACGGCGCCCGTGCGTCCGCCGATGATGGCGCCGGCAATCTGTCCGGCCATCTGGCCGATCGCGTACTTGGTGGCCTTCGTCTGCTGCGCCGTGCCGTGGCGGAGCGCGACGTGGCTCAACTCGTGCGCCATGACGCCCGCCACCTCCCCTTCGGTGTGCGCCTTTTCGATCATGCCGCGGTTGATGAACATCGGCCCGCCGGGCAACGCGAAGGCGTTGATCTCGCGCAGGTTCACGCCGGTGAACGAGTAGCGGAACTCGCTGTGCTGAAACTGCGCGGGGATCGCGTTTACCAGACGTCGGCCGATGCTGTTCAGGTACGAGTTGACCTGCTCGTCCCGCATCACCGGGAGCTCCTTCTCGACCTGCTGCGCCGCCTCGCGCCCCAGCTGCACGTCCTCGGCAGGGCTGTACCTGTTTTTGGGCGCCGTGATCTGCGCCTGCGCGCCAGCCGTGGCCACCCAGACGCTGAGGCATGCGGCGATTAAAGCCGGTTTTACGTAAATACGGGACTTTGCTCTCACTTCTGACTCCTCCAACCGGGCCTCAACAACCCGGGCTGGACGGGGTCACTGCGGAAACCGTACCAACTTATTGACGCGTGAACCGAAGGTCCCACACACGGTCGAGCTTCACGCTCAGTCCGGTGACAGCACGGCCGTCGCGGCGGAACGTCACTGTTCCAAGCGACGGAACTGCGAAGGCATCCCTATTGGTCGCACGCATCCGTAACCGCGTGTCGGGCCGGCGCGTCAGAACAAGCTCCTCCCCATCAACCGCAATCATGAATTCGGTTTCCGCCTCCTCGCTGACGTAGCGTCCCGCGTATTCGGCCAGGTCAGCCGGCGACAGCGGTGGTGCAGGTGTGGCGCCGTCGTGTCCGGCCGCAGCGGGCGCCGGAGCCGGCGTCGTAAACGTGCTCCCGAGGTACGCCTCGGCGACGGCATGGGCGTACTGCGTCGCATTCGCATTGGCCGCATTACACAACACGGCCACCGAAACATGCTGCTCCGGATAGCGCGCAAGATACGCGCGGTAACCGGCCGTCGAGCCGCTGTGCGAAACTTCCGGGACGCCGCGGTATGGACGCACGTACAACCCGAACGCGTACTCGTGCGCGCGCCCATCGCTGAATCGACCGGCTGTCTGCTGCTGCGTGACGAATTCCCTGTCGCCGACTTTGGGCGACACGAAGTTCTCGTTCCACCGCAACAGGTCTCCGACGGTTGTCAGCAGACCGCCGTTCCCATACACGTTCTCGAACGGCATGTCCTCGTGATACCCATCGGTCCCCTGCTGGTAGGCGATCGCGCGGTGCTTGACGATGCGTGTGTAATCGTCGCGCCAGGACGTGTGGGGCATGCCCAGTGGAGCAAAGACCCGGTCGCGCGTGAATTCCGCAAACGGTTTGCCGCTGACGCGCGAGACGATGATCGCCGCGAGGTTGAATCCGGTGTTGCTGTACGACCAGTTGGTGCCGGGCGTGAAATTCAACGCCTTCTGGCGCGACACGATGTCGAGTACGTGCGCGTGCGTGTGCGCGCGCTTGCCGCGCGGCCATCCTGCGATGCCGGCCACTTCCCCCCAATCGCGAAGGCCGCTCGTGTGCGTGACCATGTGACGAATCGTCAGCGGCACGCCGTAGTCAGGAAGTTCCGGAATGTACGTCCTGACCGGATCATCGAGCGACAGCTTGCCGTCACGCGCCAGCAGAAGCACCGCCGCCGCGGTGAACTGCTTCGAGATGGATCCTGCTTCGAAGATCGTGTCGGGCGCGTTCGCAACGTCGTGCTCGAGATCCGCCATTCCATAGGCGCGTTCCAGGACAGGCCTGCCGCCGGCCGCAACGCCAACGGCGCATCCTGGACTTGCTGTGTTCCAGCGCGAAAATACGGCGTCCACTTGCGATGCGGGCGCCAGTGGCGACGGGACCGTCTGCGATAATGCGAGAGAAGCAGCGGCCGCCGCGGCGAGGGCGGCGAGGAGAAAAACGTGGCGTTTCATGACGCCTCATCTTACCCTCGCGGGCATGCGACTGCTGGCCATGTCGATCGCAATGTTTGCACTCACCGCGCTCCCGCAACCGCCCCCGCGCAGCGTGCTGCACTTCGGACACCTGTGGGACGGCACGCGCCTCATGGACGACGTCGTCGTGGTCGTCGAAGGCGATCGGATCACGAGCGTCACGGATCGGCAGAAGACCGCGCCTCACGATGCCGTCGATTTGCGGCGCTACACGGCGATCCCCGGATTGATCGATCTGCACACGCACATCACCTATTACTGGGATCGCAAGCCGGGCACGCGACCGCTCGGCCAGCGCCGGCGGCCGGCGGTCACGGTGTTTCTCGCACAGGAGAACGCGCGCCGAACGCTGGAGACAGGCGTCACGACCATTCGCGACCTTGGCGCATCCGGCGACACCGACTACGCGATGCGCGATCTCGTCGCGATGGGCGCGATGATCGGCCCGCGCATGTTCGTGGCCGGCCAGGGCATCTCGGCCGGTCGCGGTGGAACACCGGATCCGGCGACGCTGGGTAAGGCCGCGGAGGATCGCATCAAGGCGGGATCCAATTGGGTGAAAGTCTACGCGTCTGGCGGGAGCTTCGACAGCGTCGACACCACCCAGACGCTCACGTTCGATGAAATGAAAGCGATCGTCGACGCCGCGCACGCGCTCGGCCACAAGGTCGCGATCCATTCGTACGGCGCGTCGGGCGTAAAGGACGCCGTCCGCGCCGGCGCCGACTCCGTCGAGCACGGCATCGAGCTGGATGACGAGACGCTGGCGGACATGGTGCGACGCGGTACTGTCTGGGTGCCGACCATCGATCACAACCGCTATTACGTGGACGCGAAAGACGAATACGGATTCAAGCCGGAGGCGATTCCGCCGCTGCAGGAGTACATCGCGAAGAATCTCGAGTCGACGAGGCGCGCGTTCAGGGCAGGCGTGAAGCTGGGGATGGGTTCCGACGCTGTCTTTTCAATGTTCGGACAGAACACGCGCGAGCTCGAATGGTTTGTGAAAGCGGGGATGACCCCGGCACAGGCGCTGGCAACAGCCACGACCACCGCGGCGGACCTGTTGGATCAGAAGGACCGGCTCGGGCGAATCGCGCCCGGCTTCGCGGCGGACATCGTCGCGATTGACGGCAAGCCGCTCGACGACATCAGTGCCGTGATCACCGGCGTTCGCTGGGTGATGAAAGATGGGAAGGTGCTGATCGATCGGGGACGCGGGCCGCTCTGAGCGCGTCTGCCAGACGCGCCGGAGGACGAGAGCGGCCCACAAGTGAAGAGTCCTACAGCGCTCCCGAACACGTCGCCGCCAACATCTTGACGGAGGTTACGTGGAGCTTTCCGGAAGTCGCCGCGGCCGTCCCCGCAGGCGTGCCGGCGCCAGTCGTGCCCGCCGCGCCGGTTCCAGTGCCCGCGCCCGCGGTGCCCATGGTCGTGGCAGAGCTGTCCATCTTGCCGCGCACTTCCACGCGGTGGCCGACATGACTTTTCAGACTGCTGCCTACCAGCATCACGTTGCCTGAGGTCGGGGCGCCGGTGGCAGCTGTGCCGCCCGACGCGGGCGGAGATCCGGTGCCCGACGTCCCAGCCGTGCTCGACACGTCCGTCAACATGTACTGCGTGTTTTTGCCTGTACTGCCCATTCCCTGCGGCGCCGTCTGAACGCACCCGGTCAGCGTAACGGTCTGCGCGCTCTTGTCCGTCTGTGCGCGACCCCTCTTCGTGGCGGTGGCCTGCGAGCCCGACCCGCCGGCCTGCGCGGCGAGGCCGACGGCCATTGCTGCCGCCAGGACACTCCCCAACACGAATTCTCGTCTCATCGTTTTTGCCTCCAGTATTGGTCGTTGATGTCACCGGCGACAGTGCAAGAGATTCGCCTCCCATCGCCCGGTGCCGTCGCGCGGAAATCGGCCGAATTCGAACGATGATGTCCCACGCCTGTACAGCGTCTGTACGACGTGCGCCTGATTTACCGGGCTTTTCTGCCGAGGCGGATGGCGTTGCGCTTGCTCCGGCCACGCGGTGCGTACGCTCCTCGAGGACATCGCTCGCGACATCCGGCACGGGGGACGGCTGCTCGGCCGCACGCGCGGCTTTACGCTCACGGCCGTCTTCGTGCTCGCGGTCTGCATCGGCGCGAACAGCGCCGTCTTCTCGACGGTCAACGCCCTGCTGCTGCGGCCGCTGCCCTTCCCGCACCTCGAACAGCTCGTGGATATCTCTTTTGGCGAGCGGGACCGCCCGCTGCAAGACTTCGAACACGCCCCCGGTATCGAGTTGGTAGGCGCGCAGTTGCCGTGGAACTTCCCGGTCACGGGCACCGACGGCATCCGCAACCTCTATAGCCTCCGGGTCACCGCGGACCTGATCCCGCTTCTGAAGATTCCGGCAGCAGTGGGCCGTTCGCTCACCCACGACGACTTCG